>CAXBQV010000020.1:0-22512 GCA_963978265.1 uncultured bacterium
ATCGTGCTTGCGTTCACCTCGCCGCTCTGGTCGATCGTCGTCTCGGCCATCCTGCTGGGCGAGATCGCCAGCGGGCGCCGGATAACAGCAACGCTCATTGGCTTCTTCGGTGTTCTACTGGTTGTAAAGCCGCAGGGCGGCATGGAGCCGGCGTCATTGATCGCTGTGGGAAGCGCGCTGCTGACGGCGCTCGCGATGGCGACGATTGCAGCGTCACCGCCGAGCGGCGCGTAGACAGCGGTGCTCTTCGGCGCCGGCTTCAGTCGCGCGGCAACGACGGCTGCAGTGGCCGCACGGTCGATTCCGGACAGGCGGACCGTGGTCAGCTTCTTGAGTTTGAGCGCGGTGTCGAGTGTGGTCGAGACAGCTGAAGGTGGGCCGACGATGACTGCTTTCAACTTCCGCTTCGCGAGCAAGGAGACAAGCGCGTTCGTCGTCTGCCCACCCGGCAGCAGCACGAGCGGTGAGCCGACGCGATGCGCATAACTCGAAGCGATGGCGGCATACCCGATATCCGTCGCTGTGGTGATGATGACGGACGACGCGGTGGACGTCTGCACATCCGCGATGCCCTGGTCATAGACACCGAGCGTCGCGAATCGCTGCACGTTGTCGCAGAAGGCATTGCTCGCTCCGGTGACGTCGAACGGCTTCTCGATGGGCGTGGCTACCGGGTTGCCGGAGCCGTCGGTCGGCGAGACACGGATGCGATAGCTGCCGGGGACAAGCGGCAGATTCGCGTCGTCCAGACCGTCCCACTGCACCTGCCAGGTGCCACCGGTGCTGAAACCGGTGAGGGTGCGCCGCGGGCCGCCACCACACGCCGCGACGACGTCGACACGCCACTGCGTGGGCTGCGAGAACAGCCCGCTGATGGTGACCGGCGCGCCCGGGGTCGCGCTCTCGACCGACAGCGTGACCGATGAGACCGCGGCGGCCGCGATCGCCGGTGCGGGTATCGCACAGATGAGGGCGAGCGCGAGCGCGCTCAGCCGGACACGACGCATCTCACACTCCTCCGCGCCGAGTGTGCCAGAGCGATGGGCGCCTTCACCGAAGGCGTGACGGGCTCACCGGAAATTACAAACCGAGTGCGCGGATGAAGTCGTGTTGCGCATGGTGCCAGTTGTAGTGGTCATGCACACGCGCGAACCCGACACGAGCGAAGCGTTCACGGGTGTCTGCATCGTCACAGAGCCGAATCACCGCATCCGCAACCTCCTGCGGTGAACGATCGAAGTCACGGAGCACGACGCCATCTGTCCCGATGACAAGCTGCGAGAGCGGCAGCGGCGTCGAGACCACGGGCGTACCGCCCGCCATGTACTCCAGGATCTTGGTGGGCATCGAATGCCGGTAGTTGGGCTGGTCGGCGAGCAGCGCCAGTCCGACCATCGACGATTCGATCTCGCGCATTGCATCCGCATTCGGGAGCGCGCCATCCCACTCGACATGTGCACATGCGCGGATCCGGTCGGCGTCGGACGGATCGGGCGCTTCGCCGATGAGCCGCAGCCGGATGTCTGCTGCGGCAAGCAGTGGCGCCATCGCCAACATCGTGTCGAGCCCTCGTGCACGAGTGATACTGCCGACGTAGATCGCTTGTCGAACTCGTGGCCCCGTCGGCTGTGCATCGCCGACGACGGGCAAGTTCAACACCACCGCATGCGGCTTGCGAAACCGCTGCTGGTACGCGGATTCCGCCAGCAGCAACACTGCTCTTCGCTCAACGCGACGCTCGACTGCATGGACGAACGGCACCAGCACGCTCCGGACGAACGCAGGCAGGTAGGACTTCATCGACAACGCGGCAGCAAGGTCCTCGTGCACATCCCACACAACCCGGGTGCCAGCTCTTGCGAGATCCCGCCACGGCAGCACCACGAGCAACTCCGGATCGTGCACCACCAGCACCTCGTGCTCGGGCGCGAGTGTTCGGATGCGGGCACGTGCGGCGCGAAGCGCGGCGACCCGGCTCCGTCCAACGGCTCGCGGAATGGCAACCTTGCGGTACTCATCACTCGATTCCGTGCCCGACGGCCAAGGCGCGATCGCCGTGACACCGACGCCGGCGTCGAGGAGCGCACCGATCTCACGACGGAAGATGCGCGCATCGGTGGTGTGGTGCACGACGGTGCAGATGAGCACGCGCATCTGCTACTTCTTCCCGGACGCCAGGTGCTCTTCGTACATCGGCAGCACATCCGACGTTGGGCCGTCGGCACGCAGCACACCGCGCTCCACCCAAATGCAACGCTTCGTCGACGCTGCGATTGCTGCGGCATTGTGATTCACCACGAGGATCGCGCCAGCTTGTTCCTTGATCTCCTGGATGCGGTGTTCCGCCTTCTCGCGGAACCGTGCATCCCCGGTACCGAGCGCTTCATCGATGAGCAGAATCTCCGGAGTACGCGCAGTCGCGACGGCGAACTTCAGTCGTGCGCGCATACCGCTCGAGTAGGTCTTCACCGGCAGATGAATGCTGTCCTGCAGGCCGGCCATCGCCACCGCCTTCGGATACATCTCCTGCACCTCGTCCGGCGTGCAGCCCAAGGCCAACAATCCGAGTCGAAGGTTGCGCGCACCGCTCAATTGCGGCATGAGGACCCCGGAGATCGCGAGCATCGCGGGCGTGGATGTCGCCCACACCTCGCCGGCCGTCGGTCGCTGCAAACCCGCGAGCACCCGGATGAGGCTGGACTTCCCGGACCCATTGGTGCCGACGAGGCCGACGGACTCACCGCGACTCACGGTGAACGACACGTCCTTCACCGCATGGATGGTCTGTCGCCGACCCATCACCTGCGCAAGCATCCGTCGCACACCCGGCTGTCCATGTCGCTGTGCGAATACGCGGTAGTCAACGGTGACGTGGCTCGCAATCAGGATGGGCTCAGCCATTGCGACGCTCACTCCGCCAGAAGGTGAGGAAACCCGCGACGAACAGTAGGACCGTCAACGTCGCGATCCACAGCAACTGCTGGGTGCTCGGCAATTCGTAATCGAGGAACACCGCGCGCGTGAGCTTGAGCAGGATCGCGGCCGGGTTGTACTCGGCGAGCACACGGATCGGATCGGGTGCGTTGCGAAAACGGGTGGACACGTCATAGAACACCCCGGACAGGAACATCCCGACGCGCAGCAGCAATGGGATGAACTGTCGAAGGTCGTGGACGGCGTTGACCCAACGCGACGTGAAGAATCCGACGCTCACGCCGAACAGCGACGCCGCGAGGAACGAGAACGGCAGCAGCAACCATGACCACGTCGGCGTCAATCCGTAGAACAGTGCGATCGGATACATGACGACGCCGGCAGCGAGGGCGCCAAGGAACTCCTGGATCGCCACCGCGAGCGGAAGCAGGATGCGGGGGAACAGCAATGAATCGGTGATGTCGGTTGTCTGCGCGAGCACCATCGATGACTGCTGGATGGTCGACGCCAGGCACTGCCAGGTGAAGACGCCGCCCACGAGGAAGACGAGGAAGTCCTTGGAGTCGCTCTTCGTCCCGAGCAACAGGCCGAACGCCAGGTAGTACACACCGGACAGCATGAGCGGGTTGAGCACCTGCCACAGCAGTCCGAGACGGTTCTGCACCGTTTCGAGAATCGTGCGCGACACCGCGTAGTTCCAGGTGAAGTGCCGCAGCGTCCAGCACTCGCGAAGGTAGGAACGAATGGTGCCCGTCTGATCGACCCGACGAAGGTTGTGCTGCGCGGCGAGCGAAGCGGCCTCCTGCGACGTCATCGTCACGCTAGAGCCGCTCGACATTCGATCCACTCAGCAGGCCACGGGTGTCGAGCACCTGCTTCGCTACCGCTGTGATGGCAGCGAGGTCGTAGCCCTTGTGCGGCTGCAGCACGACGACCACGTCCGCGGCCGTCGCCGCCGCGACTGCGTCGGCCTGCGCCCGCAGGACGCGATCGGTGGTACTCGGATGCCCGTGCTCGTTGTCGATGTTCCACTCGGCGACGTAGGGGTCGTGGAACTGCACGTTCGCACCCGCGGCAAGGAGTTCGCGTGCAAGTGGACGCACAGGAGATTCCCGCTGGTCGGCGATGTTCGGCTTGTAGGTGACACCGAGCAGGAGCACGGTGGCACCTTTCAGGGCCTTGCCCTCGTCGTTGAGCAGATCCTGAATGCGGCGCTTCACATAACTGGGCATGCCGGCGTTGATCTCCTGCGCCAACTCGACGAACCGGAACGGCTGTCCGAGCAGGGTCTTCACCCGATGCGACAGATAGTTGGGATCGATCGGGATGCAGTGTCCGCCGACGCCCGGACCCGGATAGAACGCCTGGAATCCGAACGGCTTGGTGGACGCACACCTGATCGCATCCCAGAGATCGATGCCGAGCGGCTTGCTGAACTGCGCGAGTTCGTTCACGAGCGCAATGTTGATGTGCCGGTAGGTGTTCTCCAGCAGTTTCGCCATTTCGGCTTCGCGGGTTCCGGCCGCCTTCACCACCGTGTCGACGAATCGTGCATAGAAGGCCGCAGCACGATCGGTGCACGCCGACGTGTGCCCACCCACGACCTTTGGCGTGTTCTTCATGCCATAGACCGGGTTGCCGGGATCGATGCGCTCGGGTGAGAACGCGAGGTTGAAGTCCTTGCCTGCGACAAGTCCGTTCGCTTCCAGCAGCGGGCGGACATCCTCGTCGGTGGTGCCGGGATAGGTGGTCGATTCCAGAATCACGAGTTGCCCACTGTGCAATGTGTTCGCGATCGCCCTCGTCGCGGAGAGGACCGCTCCGAGATCGGGACCGCCCTCGTCACTCAGGGGTGTCGGAACACAGATGACGATCGTGTCCGCCTCGCCGAGCAC
Source organism: uncultured bacterium (assembly GCA_963978265.1). GTDB lineage: Bacteria > Actinomycetota > Actinomycetes > S36-B12 > UBA5976 > JAKALQ01. The sequence goes on from CAXBQV010000020.1 coordinate 4,830, forward strand.
TGCGGCATCAGTGGTCGCTCGGAATCCCTGTCCGAGCATCGCGGCGATGTCCGTGTCGGAGAGGTCGTCGACATGGGACTTGCCGGCGTTGAGTCCGTCGACGATGTCGGTGTTGAGATCGAGACCGCGAACGGCGAGGCCGGCACTCGACGCGGCCTGCGCCAACGGCAGTCCCACATATCCGAGACCGACAACTACGAGATCGACTGCCAAGACCCCTCCCTCATGCCCCTGAATCGTAGTGCAGCACGGCCTCGTGACCTGCGGCTCCACATAGGCTGCTCCCCATGCGACTGGTCGTTCATGTCACGGGCGCCCGACCCAATTTCCCGAAGGTCGGACCGGTCATGGCGGCACTCGCGGCCCGCGGTGTCCAACAACGACTCATCCATACGGGCCAGCACTACGACGACAAGATGTCGGAGATCTTCTTCCAGCAACTCAACCTTCCTCGTCCCGACGTCAACCTCGGCGTCGGATCCGGATCGCATGCAGTGCAAACCGCCAACATCATGGTCGCGCTCGAGCAGGAGTTCCTGCGAACAACACCCTCGCTCGTCATGGTGTACGGGGACATCAACTCGACGGTCGCTGCCGCACTCGTCGCGGCGAAACTCCATATCCCGCTGGCACACGTCGAAGCAGGACTCCGCTCGTTCGACATGACGATGCCGGAGGAAGTGAACCGACGGGTCACGGACCAACTGAGCGAACTGCTCTTCGTCACGAGTCCGGAAGCCGTCGACCATCTCACCGCGGAGGGCTTGGGCAGTCACGAGATCCACTTCGTGGGCAATCCAATGATCGACACGTTGCTCTCGAGTCTGGACAAACTCGACCCGGCACGGGTCCGCGCGGAGTTTGCACTGCCGGAACGCTATGCGGTCGCGACCTTGCACCGACCGTCGAACGTCGACAGCGCGGACCAGGTTGAGTCACTGGTGCGCGCGCTGCACGGCGTTGCGGATGAGCTGCCGATCTACATCCCGCTGCATCCGCGCGGACGACAGAATCTGGTCGACGCGGGCATCGAATCGCATTCCGGAATCCACCTCATGGAGCCCCTCGGGTATTTGGAGTTCATTGCGATGGTGCGCGGCTCTGCACTCGTGCTCACGGATTCCGGTGGCGTGCAGGAAGAGACGACCATCCTCGGCATCCCCTGTCTCACGATGCGCCCGAACACCGAACGGCCGATCACCATCAGCCATGGCACGAATCAGCTCGTGAGCGTTGAGGATGTGGTGCGCACTGCGAAGGCTGCGCTGGCGAAGCCCGCGACGACCGAACGAGCGACGCCGCCGCTGTGGGACGGCCATGCGGGAGAACGCATCGCCGACATCGTGGTGGCCTGGCTCGACCGCGCGTAAAGCGCGACGCCTGCGGCTGAACGTCAGCGGCCGCCGTCGAGATCGCGATCACGCAGATTGTTCGGGGATGAGAGGAAGCCCCAGCCCCAACTCAGATGCATGGTGGCAAGCGCCACGGGTACTCGGACGAACGCCGAGAGCGGCAGCCCACTGCCCACAAACGGCGTCACTGCAAGCACACCGAGTGCGTAGCCGACCGGCAACGCCCAGCCCCACTCGTACCCCATCATCCCGACGAGCACGCCGGCGACAACAGCGACGGTCACGAGCGGCGGCGCAAAGTAGCGCAGCGCGTTCGCAGTGCGAACCGTTTCCGGATGATGGCGCATCACCTCCCGACGCCAGCGTCCGTAATGCCGGTACTGCCGGGACAGCGCACGGACGTTCGGACGTGGGCGGTAGGTGACATGCATCCGCGGCGTGAACCAGATGAGTCCGCCGCGCGCGCGGATGCGATGGTTCATCTCCCAGTCCTGTGCGCGGATGAAGGATTCGTCGTAGCCGCCGACCGCCTCGAGGGTGCTGCGACGGAATGCACCGAGATACACCGACGGCGCCGGCCCTTCCACTCCGCCGACGTGGAATGACGATGCACCGACACCGAAGACAGATGTCATCGCTGCAGCAACTGCTTGCTCGAACGGCGTCACGCCCTGCGCGCCCATGACGCCGCCCACGTTGTCCGCACCGGTGCGCACGAGTGTCTCGACGGCAATGCGTACGTAGTCCGAGGGAATCTCCGAATGCGCGTCGACTCGCACGATGATGTCGTGTCGGGATGCCGCTATCGCAACGTTCAGCGCCGACGGAGTTCGACCACTTGGATTGTCGACGAGCCGCACCTGCGGATGCTGTGCCGCGAGCCGGTGCGCGATCTCATTGGTTCCGTCAGTCGACGGACCGAGTGCAAGCACGATTTCGAGCGGACCGGGGTAATCCTGCTCGAGCAAATGCTCCACAGCGGTTTGTAAGTAGACGGCTTCCTGCAGCACGGGGACGATGATGGACACGCCGTGCTCGGAATGCTGCTCATGATTCATCGTGACCACCGTACCAAGTGGCGGCGGTTAGGCTTGGCCCGTGCCTCATTCCTCACGCCTGCGTCGGATCGCGACTTGGCTGTCACTCTTCATCGTGGTGAGCAGTCTCGCCAGCTGGGGCTTGAGCACGAAGTACACGGGCGCCATGAAGAAGGTGAACGTCTTCGGGAACCTCAAGGAATCGGACCGCCCGCAGGTCACCAACACCGACGCCATGACGATCCTCGCGGTGGCGGTCGACGACCGCTCTGGCCTCACCCGGAAGCAACTCAACGAGTTGCACGTGGGACATGCGAATTACGGACCGCCGCGCACGGACACCATCATGCTCATCCACATCGCGCCCGCCGGCGGCGGTGTGACGGTTGTGAGCATGCCTCGCGATTCATGGATCGCGATACCGGAGTACACCGATACCAAGGGCAACCCGCACGCGGCGACGCACGACCGCATCAACACGCTGTACCAGCGCGGTGGCCCCGAGCTCATGGTGAAGACCATCGAGCAACTCACGAACATGCGCATCGACCACTTCGTCGAACTCAACTTCTTCGGCTTCCTCAACATGGTCGATGCCGTGGGCGGCGTTCCCATGTGCATCTCGAAGGACGTCAAGGACACAGACTCCGGCCTCGACCTGACGGCGGGAAATCATGTACTCACCGGCCGGCAGGCGCTCGCGTACGTGCGTGCACGTCACATCGATTCCGACTTCGGCCGCATGCAGCGCCAGCAGCGCTTTCTTTCGTCGATGGCGCAGCGGGTGATGAGCGCGGGTGTGATCCTGAATCCGGCGAAACTCAACGGATTCATCAATGCAGCCATGCAGTCCCTTACCACCGACGACGGTTTGAACCGCGATGCACTCCTCAACCTGGCACTTCGCGCGCAGAGTCTGGGACTGTCCAAACTTCGCTTCATGACCGTCCCGATCGGTGACGGCAATGCGAATGTCAGCGGCATGTCGGTGGTCCTATGGGACGAAACACAGGCCCGCACGTTGTTCGCAAAACTCGCGGCGAACGAACCCGTGGTGACCGCGGCGACCAAGTCGGAACTCGCCGTGGCACCCGGAGAGATCACGCTGTCAGTCCTCAACGCCACGAGCATCACCGGACTTGCTCGCAAGGCCGCCGACAGTCTCGCAAGCGTCGGGTTCGGCTTCGCAAGCGCACCCGGTAATGCGCTCAAGAAGGATGCTGTCGTCACCTACATCCAATACCCGAAGGACCAGGCGGAGGCCGCGAAGACGGTTGCCGCGTCGCTGCCGTTCGCGAAGCTCAAGGAGACGACGGACGTGAAGAACATCCGAATCCTCGTCGGCACGGACTGGAAGGATGCGAAGGCCGTGAAGGCCGGGAACACCTCCACGACGGCCATCGTGAAGACGGTGACCGATCCGCGCACTGCCGCAGACAGTATTTGCGAGTAGGGGAATCGTGAAGATCGCTGTTGTGGGCCTCGGCTACGTCGGTCTCTCGAACGCCGCACTGCTCGCACGCCGATGCAGAGTGATCGCCGTCGATGTCGTGAGTTCGAGAGTCGATGCGGTGAATGCCCGGCGTACGCCCTTTCACGATGCCGGGCTCGAGGAGTTCCTGCAGTCACAGGAACTCGATCTCCATGCCACCACTGACGCGGCAGCCGCCTATGCGGATGCCGCCTACGTCGTCATCGCGACGCCGACCGACTACGACCCGGACACCGCGGCCTTCGACACGAGGACGGTCGAGGCGGTTATCGACGAAGTCGTGCGGGTTTCACCGACCGCGATTCCGGTTGTGAAGTCCACGGTGCCGGTTGGCTTCTGTGCCCAGATGTCCGCGAAGTACGGACGTCAGGTGGTGTTCAGCCCGGAATTCCTCCGCGAGGGCATGGCGCTCCACGATGTCATGTACCCGAACCGCATCATCGTCGGTGACGACACCGAGGCCGCGCGCACGTTCGGCACGCTGCTTGCAGCGGGCTCGGCAGTCCCCGACGTCCCCGTTCTTGCCATGACATCCACCGAAGCAGAAGCCGTGAAGCTGTTTGCGAACACCTACCTCGCAATGCGCGTGGCCTACTTCAACGAACTCGATACCTTTGCCGCCACACACGGCTTGAACACGAAGCCGCTCATCGAAGGTGTGAGTCTCGATCCCCGCATCGGTATGGGCTACAACAACCCGTCATTCGGTTACGGCGGGTACTGCCTGCCGAAGGACACAAAGCAGTTGTTGTCGAACTTCCAAGAGGTTCCCCAGCGGCTCATCGAAGCCATCGTCGATTCGAACGCAACACGCATGGACTTCATCGCCGATGAGGTGCTGTCGCGCAATCCGCAGGTGGTCGGAATCCACCGCCTTGCGATGAAGGCCGGGTCGGACAACTTCCGAGCGTCGAGCATTCTCGGGGTCATCGAACGGCTTCGGAATCGCGGTGTCGACGTCGTGATCTACGAACCCACAATCACCGCTCCCGAGTTCCAGGGCATGCGTGTGGAACCGGACCTTGCTGCCTTCAAACGGGGTGCGGACGTGATCCTCGCCAATCGGCGCAGCGATGAACTTGCCGATGTCTCGGCCAAGCTCTACACGCGGGACATCTACAGCGCAGACAACTGACGCGCTACGGAATCTTCGGGAATTCGATCGCAGGGCAACGGTCCATCACCACGATCAAGCCGGCATCGCGGGCGCGCTGCGCAGCAGCTTCATCAACGACGTCAAGTTGCATCCAGACCGCCTTCGCGCCGATCGCAATCGCCTCGTCGACCACTGCGCCGACACGTGATGCATTGACAAAGCAATCGACGACGTCGATGCGGCCGACCGCTGCTGCGGCCTCCGTGAGCGACGCATAGCCCTGCTCCCCGTGCACGGTTTCCGCACGCGGGTACACGGGCACGATTCGCTTGCCCTGCTGCTGCAGGAAGCGCGCGACTCCGTAGGCGGGACGTTCCGGGTTGTTGCCGAGTCCGACGACGGCCCACACCGAGGTGTCGTGCTTCAGCGTGGCGATATCGGTCATGCCGTGAAACCGGTCTTTCCCTTGCGCTTGCGGACGACTTCACCCTTCGCCTTCGCCTGCGCCTTCAGTCCTTCTTGGTACTCGACCATCGCATGACGTAGGGCACGCCCGTTGTCGTCGTCGGCGGTGGCGAGGATGCGGACGGCGAGCAAGCCGGCGTTCTTCGCGTTGCCGATGGACACCGTGGCCACCGGAACTCCACCGGGCATCTGCACGATCGAGAGCAGCGAATCCATGCCGTCGAGATGTGACAGGGGAACAGGAACACCGATGACCGGCAGTGGCGTCGCAGCGGCGAGCATCCCGGGGAGATGAGCAGCGCCACCGGCACCCGCGATGATCACGCGCAAGCCCCGCGCTTCCGCCGTTCTCCCGTATTCGAGCATCTCATCGGGCATCCGGTGGGCGGATACAACGTCGCTTTCGTACTCGATGCCGAAGTCGTCGAGCACATTGGCGGCTGCCTCCATCACGGGCCAGTCAGAGTCACTGCCCATGACAATGCCAACAGTCATCTTCACTCCTCGATCGTGCCGGTCAGGTAGTCAGCGGCGTGATGCGCCCGTCGCAGCGCATCGTCGAGATCGTCGCTCGACACCGTCACATGCCCAATCTTGCGGCCGGGACGGACGTCTTTGCCATACATGTGAATTCGGACACCGGGGTCGCGCGCCATGCAGTGCCGGAATGCGGAATACATCTCCGTGGCCGGCCCGCCGAGTACGTTCACCATCACGCTCCAAGCGAACTTCGGCGTCGGCTTGCCCAGCGGCAAGTCGAGTACTGCGCGCAGATGGTTCTCGAATTGGCTGGTGTGTGCGCCGTCGACCGACCAGTGGCCGGAATTGTGCGGACGCATGGCGAGTTCGTTCACGAGTAGCCGGTCGCCGGTGTCGAACAACTCGACAGCCAGCATGCCTGTGCAACCCAACTCGTTCGCGATCGTGATGGCGATTCGCTGTGCCTCGATCGCGCGTTCCGGTGCGAGTCCCGGGGCCGGTGCGACGACTTCGGTGCAGATACCGTCCGTCTGCACAGTACGGACGACCGGATACGCCACGACCTGCCCTTGCGGTGATCGCGCGACCTGTGCTGCGAGTTCCTGCGTGAAGTGCACGAGCTCTTCCGCCAACCAGACAGCATGCGGTCCGAGCGCAACCGACTCCATCACCTCGGCGAGCTGCTCGCCGTCGGCGATCTTCCACACACCTTTGCCGTCGTACCCGCCGCGCGATGTCTTGAGGATGAACGGCCACCCCACTCGATCACCAAAGGCAACACCGTCCGCGGCATCGGCGATCACCGTCCAGGCCGGACACGGGATTCCCGCCGCATCGAGTCGTGTGCGCATGATCGCCTTGTCCTGCGCATGAACCAACGATGTCGGACCCGGACGAACTGCGATCCCGCGCGCCTCGAGTTGCTCCAAGTACGCGGGAGGAACATGTTCATGGTCGAAGGTGACGACATCGAGACCCTCGCTGAATGCAAGCAGTGCGTCGAGATCATCGTGACGACCGATGGCGACGTCTCGGGCCACCTGCGCCGCACTCTCGGCTGCGTCGAGTGCGAGCACTCGGACGCCGATACCGAGGGGAATCGCCGCCTGCTGCATCATGCGCGCAAGTTGTCCGCCACCGACAATGCCGACGCGCGGATATCCCTCAGCGAGCCGCGGCGCCATATTCACGGGACAGATGCTAGTCGGGCCAGAGTTACGCTCTCCCCATGGATGTCGGCCGACTGCGCAATGAACTTGCGAAATTCGGCACGGTCGGAGGCTTCGCCTACGTCATCGATGTGACCGCATTCAACTTCCTGCGCATTTCCGACCTCAGTCCGATTGCGCACAAGCCGATCACTGCGAAGATCGTGTCGTCGATCATCGCCACGCTGTTCGCGTATGCGGGCAATCGCTATTGGACCTTCTCGCATCGCGAGGCGAAATCCCACGCCGAATCGTTGCCGCTGTTCTTCGGCCTGAATGTCATCGGCATGGCCATCGCTGCACTGTGCCTTGGCCTCTCCCACTATGTGCTGGGCTACACCTCTGCAGCTGCCGACAACATCTCGGCCAACATCGTCGGCACCGGATTCGGAACCCTGTTCCGGTTCTGGGCATATCGACGCTTCGTGTTCGTCGATCAATCCCGCGGCTGACGCTCGAGCCGGAAGCCCACACCGCGGAGCGTTCGAACCACCTCATTGCTGCCCGCGACATCGAGTTTGCGACGCAGCGCGGACAGATGCATGTCCAGCGACTTCGAATTCGCCGGCAGCGGTTCGTGCCAGAGTGCAGAAAGCAGCACGTCGCGCGGCACCGCATTGCCGAGATTCCGCATCAGCAGCGACAGGATCTCGAACTCCTTGCGCGTGAGTGCAAGTGGCTTGCCATGCACCGTGACGCGCATCGCCTGTGCATCGAGCGCGATATCGCCCGCGAAGATGAGATCGCCGCTCACTGTTCGACGAAGCAGCGATCGCACGCGCGCAAGGAATTCGAGCGAACGGAACGGCTTCATCACGTAGTCGTCCGCACCGGCGTCGAGTGCGAGCACCGTGTCCGGCTCACTCGTGCGGGCGGTGACCACCAGGATGGGGAGACCCGGACGGTGATTTCGGATGTCGCGACACAGGTCCAGTCCGTCGCGGTCCGGTAGCCCGAGATCGAGGACGACGAGATCCACTCCGCGCTGCACCTTCTGCCACGCCTCGGCGGCATTCGGCACCGGCGTGACGTCGTAACCGGCCCGCTGCAGCAAGACCGTGAGCATCTGCGAGACGGCGAGGTCGTCCTCGACGACGAGGATCTCGGTCATATCGACCGCACATGCTGCACGTCACCGGCAGCGACCTCGACGCCGTCCACCACGAGCGCACCCGTATTGGTAACGGCGGACGCGGTGCCGTCCAGCGAAGTGCCGTTGGTCAGCGACACGACCACCGGTTCGCCGAGCGTCACGCACAGTTGGCGATACTCGTCGAGCGTGGGCCGCTCCCACTGGGATAACGCAACGACGATGTCGGCGATGATCTGCTCGCGCTCGGCAGCAGTGCCGAGCTGCCGGAATGACACCGCCTGCGGTGTCGGGAGTTCGTCGTCGTGAAGGTCGATGTTGAGGCCGATGCCCACCAACAGCGCGTCGCCGTGCACCTCGGCGATGAGTCCGCCGAGTTTCCGCAGTTCGGCGTGGACGGGAACGACGATGTCATTGGGCCACTTCAATCGCAGCATGGGTGCGTGCGGCTGCAGCATCCGCAGCACCGTCACACCGATGCAGAGCGGCACTGCAGTCGGATCCGAGGGCAGTGGCATCGCAACCGTCAACAACACCGAGCCGCCGGGCGGCGCCTCCCATGATCTTGCGAGTCGTCCGCGACCTGCCGTCTGCTCGTCGGTGACCACCGAGTAGGGCGGCCGTTTGCCGATTTCATACAACTGTCTCGCGACGTCCTGCGTCGACGTTGTGACGCGTGAGTAATGCGGTGTTTCCCCCACGAAACCGCCTGCATACAGGCGCGCGGCCAGCAGCTGCTCATCAAGCATCGTCCGCTGCTGCGTCCCGTACTGGTCGGTCACGTGACTACCGTAAGCGGTAACCACTCCGGAGGTGTGCGTGTCGGACGATCGAATCGATCTCCAAACGACGGCGGGCAAGATCGCCGATCTTCGTCGTCGACGCCAGGAGAAGGAACACGGTCGCGAGGCCGCCGTTGCGAAGCAGCATGCGAAGGGCAAGCAGACCGCGATGGAGCGTCTCAACGCCTTCCTCGACCCCGGCTCGTTCCAGCAGCTCGACGGACTTCGTCGGCACCGTGCCCACGGATTCGGCATGGAGAAGACCCGCCCGGTGGGCGACGGCGTCATCACCGGCTACGGCACCGTCAACGGCCGGCAGGTGTACGTCTATGCGCAGGACTTCACCGTGTTCGGCGGCTCGCTCGGACAGGTATTCGGCGAGAAGATCGTGAAGGTCATGGACCTGGCGATGCAGACCGGCTGTCCGCTCATCGGCTTCAATGATTCCGGCGGTGCTCGCATTCAGGAGGGCGTCGAGTCCCTCGCCATGTACGGCGAGATCTTCAAGCGCAATGTGCACGCGTCCGGCGTCATTCCGCAGATCTCCTTGATTATGGGTCCGTGCGCCGGTGGCTCGGTCTACTCCCCTGCGATCACCGACTTCACCGTGATGGTCGACAAGACATCGCACATGTTCATCACTGGTCCTGACGTCATCAAGACCGTCACCGGCGAGGATGTGGGGTTCGAGGAACTTGGCGGTGCACGCGCTCACAACACACTCTCCGGAGCCGCGCACTACATGGGCCATGACGAGCAGGAAGCCATCGACTACGTGAAGGCGCTGCTGTCGTTCCTCCCCGACAACAACATGGACGAGGCACCCTCGTTCCCGTGGCAAGCAAGTCTCGATGTCACCGACGAAGACCTCGAGATGGATGCACTCATCCCGGATTCCTCCAACCAGCCGTACGACATGCACCGGATCATCGAGCACGTGCTGGATGACGGATATCTGCTCGAGGTACAGCCGCTCTTCGCTCCCAACATCATCACCGGCTTCGGTCGTATCGAAGGACATTCGGTCGGCATCGTCGCGAATCAACCGATGCAACTCGCCGGCACGTTGGACATCAACGCGTCGGAGAAGGCGGCCCGATTCATCCGCACCTGCGACGCCTTCAACATCCCGGTTGTCTCGTTCGTCGACGTCCCGGGCTTCCTTCCCGGCACCGAACAGGAGTGGGATGGCATCATCCGACGCGGCGCCAAGCTCATCTACGCGTACGCCGAAGCCTCGGTACCCCTCGTGACCGTCATCACCCGCAAGGCGTACGGTGGTGCCTACATCGTCATGGGCTCCAAGCACCTCGGTGCGGATGTGAATCTCGCCTGGCCGTCGGCACAGATCGCGGTCATGGGTGCACAGGGCGCTGTGAACATTCTGTACCGCAAGGAACTCGCCGCCTCGGACAATCCGGATGTCACGCGTGCGCAACTCATCGACGACTACGAGCAGCAGTTGAACAATCCGTATCCGGCTGCCGAGTCCGGTCACATCGATCGCGTGATCTTCCCGCACGAGACGCGTGCGCATGTGATTCGGGCCCTACGCGCCCTGCGTAACAAACGTGGACAGCTGCCACCGAAGAAGCACGGGAACATCCCGCTATGAGCGAGTTCGGGATCCGACGCGGCAATCCGACGCCGGAGGAGATCGCGATTGCGATATCGGTACTCCGTGCGGCAGCCGGCGCACAGACCGCCGCCGATACAGCCGCACACGCACCCCTTCGGAATTGGGCCGCCCCGCATCACAGTCATCGCTCCGCGCAGCACATTCGCGGTCGCGGCGCGTGGACGTTGGCACAGCGGATCCGTTGATGCGCGTCGTTCTCGCTTCTGCATCACCCGCCCGCGCCCGCCTGCTCTCCGATGCCGGCGTTGCGCACGACGTGATCGTCTCCAATGTTGATGAGGACGCCGTCGTTGTAGCGCGGGGCTGGACGACCGCGTTCGACGTTGCCGGAGGGCTCGCCACCGCGAAGGCGCAGGACGTTGCAGCCTCGATCGGTACCGGACATCTCGTGATCGGCTGCGACTCGGTGTTCGACATCGACGGTGAGATCCACGGCAAGCCTGCAACGACGGCGCAAGCCCGCGCGCGCTGGGAGCGCATGCGCGGCGCAGACGGCGTGCTCTACACCGGACACCACATCATCGACACAACGAACGGCCGGGAAGTGGCACGGGTTGCATCGTCGACCGTGTTCTTCGCGAATCCGACGGACGATGAAATCGATGCATACATCGCCACCGGGGAGCCGCTACGCGTCGCCGGTGGTGTGACGATCGACGGACTCGGTGCGCCGTTCATCACGCGCATTGACGGCGACCACTCGAACGTGATGGGACTGTCGATTCCGACATTGCGCGTGATGTTGCTCGAGCTCGGCATCCCCTGGCCGGTGCTCTGGTCTACTGACCAGTCGCACCCCTAGTCCCTACACTCGCGACCGGAGGATTCCGATGCCGCTGTCACCCGCACGCCCGCTGCGCAAGGTGCTCATCGCCAATCGTGGCGAGATCGCCATTCGCGTGGCGCGCGCCTGCCGCGACGCCGGCTTGCTGAGTGTGGCGGTCTACGCCGATCCCGATCGCGACGCCCTGCATGTGAAGCTCGCGGACGAGGCATACGCGCTCGGTGGTGCGACCGCAGCGGAGTCCTATCTCGTCATCGACAAGATCATCGACGTCGCCCGCAAGAGCGGTGCCGACGCGGTGCATCCCGGCTACGGCTTCCTCTCGGAGAACGCCGATTTCGCGCAGGCGGTGATCGACGCCGGACTCACCTGGATCGGCCCGCCACCCGAGGCGATCCGCGACCTCGGCGACAAGGTGTCGGCCCGACACATCGCCGCACGTGCAGGCGCACCGCAGGTGCCGGGAACCAAGGATCCGGTCGCGAATGCCGACGAGGTCATCGCATTCGCTCGCGAACACGGGCTGCCGATCGCGATCAAAGCCGCGTTCGGAGGTGGTGGTCGCGGCTTGAAGGTTGCGCGTTCACTCGACGAGATCCCCGAGCTCTTCGAATCGGCGGTTCGCGAGGCAGTTGCAGCGTTCGGGCGCGGCGAGTGCTTCGTCGAGCGCTACCTCGACAAGCCGCGGCACGTGGAGACACAGTGCCTCGCCGACCGTCACGGCAATGTGGTCGTCATATCGACGCGCGACTGCTCACTGCAGCGACGCCACCAGAAGCTCGTCGAAGAGGCGCCGGCGCCGAATCTCACGCCGCAGCAGATCGCCGAGCTCTACGCGTCGTCCAAGGCGATCCTCCGCGAGGCAAATTACGTAGGTGCTGGCACCTGCGAATTCCTCATCGGCGTCGATGGCACCATCTCCTTCCTCGAAGTGAATACCCGTCTGCAGGTCGAGCACCCGGTTTCGGAGGAGGTCACCGGCATCGATCTCGTCCGCGAAATGTTCAGGATCGCCGCCGGCGAGGAACTCGGCTATGACGATCCGGTGGTCACCGGCCACTCCATCGAGTTCCGCATCAACGGCGAGGACCCGGGCCGCAACTTCCTCCCGGCACCCGGTGTGCTCACCACCTGGATGCCACCGATGGGACCGGGCGTCCGCGTGGACACCGGCTTCGTGCAGGGCGACGTCATCGGCGGAAACTTCGACTCGCTGCTCGCAAAACTCATCGTCACGGGACGCAACCGCACACAAGCCCTTGAGCGGGCCCGCCGCGCACTCGCCGAGTTCGAGATCGAAGGAATCGCCACCGCCACCACCTTCCATCGCGCTGTTGTGAACGAGCCGGCGTTCACGGCCGAGGACGGCAACTTCGCGGTGCATACGCGTTGGATCGAGTCCGAGTTCAACAACACGATTCCGGCCTACGACGGCACCGCGAGTACCGCGGCCACGGACGCCGAACGCAACAGCGTGGTGGTCGAGGTCGATGGCAAGCGCATCGAGGTCACGCTGCCGAGCGAGTTCGCCGTCGCGGGGCCGGCCAAGAAGTCGCAGGCGACTCCGATGGCAAAGGCGAAGAAGTCAGCGGCGTCCGGCGACGCCATCGCGGCACCAATGCAGGGAACGGTCGTGAAGGTGGCCGTCAGCGAGGGTCAAACGGTGGAAGCCGGTGAACTGGTCGTCGTCGTCGAGGCCATGAAGATGGAACAGCCACTCACGGCCCACAAGGCGGGCGTCGTCACATCGCTCAATGCAGTCGTCGGTGCGACCCTCGCGACTGGCGACGTGATCTGCGAGATCAAGTAGCGCGCAGTCGCCGCGCAGCTTCTGCGATCGAACCCGTGAGTGACGGGTACACGGTGAACGTCGTCGCGAGATCGTCGACCGTCAGGTGCTTCTCAACCGCCAACGTCAACGGATAGACGAGTTCACTCGCCTTCGGCGCCACCACCACGCCACCGACAACGGTGCGATTGGTATGCGTGCAGAAGATCTTGACGAATCCGTCGCGGATACCCTGCATCTTCGCGCGCGGATTCCCTGAGAGTGGCAGCACGATGACCTCCGCGCTCACCTCGCCTGCGTCCACCTGTGCCTGCGTGACACCCACCGTCGCGATCTCCGGATCGGTGAAGATGTTCGCCGATGCCGTGCGCAGGTCGAGTCCCTTCACCGTGTCTCCGAGCGCATGCCACATCGCGATCCGGCCCTGCATGGCGGCAACCGACGCGAGCATGAGCACACCGGTGCAGTCACCGGCCGCGTAGACACCGCGAACGTTCGTCTTCGAGACCTTGTCGACGACGATGTGGCCACTCGCAGTCGTCGCGACGCCGACAACGTCCAAACCGAGTTCCTCGGTGTTGGGGAGCGAGCCGACGGCCATCAGGCAGTGGGAACCGTCGATCACTGAGCCATCGGCGAGCGTGACCCGCACGCCCGAACCCGTGTTCTCAACCCGGTCCGCACGCGACCTGCCGAGCACCGTGATGCCCCGACGGTCGAACACGTCTTCGATGACCTGCGCCGCGTCGGAATCCTGACCCGGGAGCACGTGTTCCCGCGACGACACCAGCGTCACCTTCGCACCGATGCCGTGGTACGCAGACGCGAATTCGGCACCGGTGACTCCCGATCCGACAACGATGAGATGCGTCGGCAACGCGTCGAGTTCGTACAACTGCTTCCATGTGAGGATGCGCTCGCCGTCCGGCTTCGCCGACGGCAGTTCCCGCGGACGCGCACCCGTGGCGATCAGCACGATGTCGGCATTGATCACCTCATCGGTACCGTGCACACCCACGGTGTGCGCGCTACGGAAGTAGCCGGCGCCGCGGATCACACTGATGCCCTCCGCGCGCAGACGTTCTGCGATGTCATCGCTCTGCTTCGCAGCCAGGTCCCTGATGCGAGCATTGAGTTTCGGCACATCGACGCCGACACGGGCGTACGACGTGTCCTCGGCATCGAATTGCAGCCCGAGCCGGGCACCTTCGACGGCACGCGTCAGGATCTCCGCCGCTGCGATGAGGGTCTTGCTCGGGACCACATCGGTGAGCACCGCTGCACCACCGAGGCCATCGCGGTCGACGACCGTCACGCTGGCGCCCAACTGCGCACCCACAAGGGCGGCTTCGTATCCGCCGGGCCCACCGCCGATGATCACCACACGCGTCATGGGCGCAATCCTGTCGTACTTCCTTCCCTGCCGCGTATCGCTTGACTACCGTGCGGACGTGGCGTTGTACGCGGCATATGGCTCGAACCTGCATCCTGCATGGATGGCCAGGCGGGCTCCGCATTCGCCGCTTGTCGGTCCGGGCTGGCTGCAGGGCTGGCGACTGACCTTCGGCGGCGAGGAGGTCTCGCTCCAGGGCGCACTCGCGACGGTTGTCGAGGATCCACTCTCGCAGGTGTTCGTGATGGTCTACGCGCTGACCGACGCGGACGAGCGCGCACTGAACGCGTTCGAGGCCGCGGATTTCGGCCTGTACCGCAAGATCCATGTCCGGGTATCGCTGCTCGAGCGCGATATCACCGCGTGGCTCTACGTCCTCGACGGTTTCGAAGGCGGCCTCCCGTCCAAGCCCTACCTCGACGACATGATTTCGGCGGCCGAAGCAGCCGGTGCACCGAGCGACTACATCGAGTGGCTCCGCGAAGTACAGACCTCCGACTAGGGTCATCGGCATGACGCCGTACGAACTCGCCACTGCATCCGCCGCCGCTATCGCAGCAAGGACCGGCATCGCGCATCACGATGTCGCAGTCATCCTCGGTAGCGGCTGGGCGCCTGCTGCAGATGCATTCGGCACCACCAACTGCGAACTCAAGTACGCAGACATCGAGGGCTTCAATTCGACGAGCGTCGTTGGACATGCCGGGACGCTGCGCAGCGTTTCCATCGGCGACAACAAGAACGCACTGGTGTTCCTCGGCCGCACGCACTACTACGAGGGACACGGTGTTGCGCCCGTGGTGCACAACGTGCGCACTGCGGCAGCCGCCGGAGCAAAGAGCGTCATCCTCACGAACGCGGCCGGCGGACTCGACGCCTCCTGGAAGCCGGGAACCGCCGTCCTCATCAAGGACCACATCAATCTCACCGCCACGTCGCCGATCGTCGGCGCGAAGTTCGTCGACCTCACGCACGCCTACTCACCGCGCCTGCGCGAGCTGTGCAAGCAGATCGATCCGACCTTGCCGGAGGGCGTGTACGCGGGCTTCCCCGGGCCGCACTACGAGACGCCGGCCGAGATCCACTTCATCCGCACCATCGGTGCGACACTCGCCGGCATGAGCACGGTGCTCGAAACGATCGCTGCGCGTGAAGCCGGCATGGAAGTGCTCGGCGTCTCCCTCGTCACGAATCTCGCTGCTGGAATGACCGGTGAACCGCTGAGCCACGACGAGGTACTCGCAGCGGGTCGAGCTG
Source organism: uncultured bacterium (assembly GCA_963978265.1). Taxonomy (GTDB): domain Bacteria; phylum Actinomycetota; class Actinomycetes; order S36-B12; family UBA5976; genus JAKALQ01. The sequence goes on from CAXBQV010000020.1 coordinate 20,694, forward strand.
CTGCCGAGCGCATGGGCGGACTGCTCGCTGCGGTTCTCAAGGCGATGTGATGCTCGACGCCGCACTGCGCGCGCGCGTCGTCGCCTGGCGCGACGACGATCCCGACGAGACCACCGTTGCGCAGACCGATGCACTGGTCACACGCGCCGAGGCCGGCGATGCGGACGCGATCACAGCACTCACCAGTTCGTTCGGCGCCTTCCTCGAGTTCGGCACTGCCGGATTGCGCGGAGAGATCGGCCCCGGGCCGTCGCGCATGAACCGAGCAGTGGTGTCGCGAGCTGCCGCGGGGCTTGCCGCCTACCTGCGCGCGAACAGTGGCCGGCGGGCCGTTGTCGGCTACGACGCACGTCATCGCAGCATCGACTTCGCCGTCGACACCTGTGAAATCCTGCAGGCGGCCGGCATCGACGCACATCTCCTGCCCACCACACTCCCGACACCACTGCTGGCATTCGCAGTACAGGCACTCGGCTTCGACGCCGGTGTCATGGTGACGGCGTCGCATAATCCGCCACAGGACAACGGCTACAAGGTGTATCTGGGTGACGGCAGCCAGATCGTGCCACCGGCGGATGCAGCAATCGCCGCGCAGATCGCGAAGGTGACGTCTGCGCGCGAACTGCCTCGATCCGCAGATTTCGAAGTGCTGTCACACGACATCGTCGATGCGTATGTCAATGCGGCCGCATCGCTCATTGCGCCGACTGCACCCCGCGACGTGCGCGTCGTATCGACCTCGTTGCACGGCGTCGGGCATGAGACCTGGATGTCGGTGATGCGGGCCGCCGGATTCCAATTGCCGTCGGTGGTGCTCGCACAGGCCGCACCCGATCCCGAATTCCCCACCGTGAAATTCCCGAATCCCGAGGAAGCGGGCGCGGCGGACCTTCTCCTCGTGCAGGCAGCAGCGCACCGCGCCGACATCGCAATCGCCCACGACCCGGACGCCGATCGCTGCGCCGCTGGTGTCTTCGACCCGCACCTCGACCGATGGCGACTCCTCACCGGCGATGAGCTCGGAACGCTGCTCGGCTGGTGGACGATCGAACGCGCCCGCAGGTTCGAACTCCCGGAACCGGCCGGCGTCTTCGCATGCAGCATCGTGTCCTCGACCCTCCTGCTGAAACTCGCACAGGCGAACGGCATTGCGGCGGCACAGACACTGACCGGATTCAAGTGGATCGGCCGCGTTCCCGGACTCGTCTTCGGGTACGAGGAGGCCCTCGGCTACTGCGTCGCACCGCAGATCGCGGCGGACAAGGACGGCATCACAGCAGCGCTGCGCGTCGTCGAGATGGCAGCCTCACTCAGGGCGGAGGGTCGGACCCTGCTCGACGCATTGGACGCCATCTATGCGGAGTTCGGCCGCCACGCGACCTCGCAGTTGAGCATCCGGATGGATGCGGCGTCGGAGATCCGCGCCGCCGTGCAGCGCCTCCGCGCGCAGTCCGTGCGCCGTCATCGTCTCGACCAGCGATTCGACTTCGAGCCGCGTACGGCAGAAGACCAGCGTCGCCACGGGATCTTCCATGTCCAGGATGCGCGCGAGCGTCTGGGCCATGTGCGTCTTTCCACAGCCGGTCGGGCCCAACAGCAAGATGTTGCTCTTCTGCAGTTCGACCTCGTCGCGACGAGTGCCACCGGTGGCCTTGTGCTTGATGCGGCGGTAGTGGTTGAACACCGCGACTGCCAGCACCTTCTTGGCGGCATCCTGACCGATGACGAAGTCATCGAGGAATGCGCGAATCTCTCGAGGTGTTGGAACGTTCTCCAACCCCAGACTCTTCGCATCGGCAACTTCGTCTTCGATGATCTC
>CAXBQV010000021.1:0-20981 GCA_963978265.1 uncultured bacterium
GGGGCATCGGCCCCGGCGCGCATTCGCATGTCGGCGGCGTCCGTTGGTGGAACGAACGTCACCCGGGCGTGTGGACTGCGAAGCTCGCCGGGGCCGAATCCCCTGCGCAGGCGCGCGAGATCGTCTCGCCTGCGGATCGGAGCGTCGAGCGGATCATGTTGCAGACACGACTCCGCGAAGGACTCTCCGTGTGGGAGCTCGAGCAGCCAGCACTGAACCAACTCGGTCGGCTGGTCGAGAACGGCTTGCTCGAGGATCCGCGAGCACACGGGGATCGGGTGGTGTTGACCCGCCGTGGTCGATTGCTCGCGGATGTGGTCGTTCATGCGCTGTTGCCGTGATCGGCAGAACCACGGCATCGGGGGCTAACGCATGAACGGGATCACCGGGTACTTCCAGTACTCGGCGCGTCCGGCCCGGATCGCTCCGTAGATCGGCCAGAAGTTGAGTGCGAAGATCACCAGGTAGAGCGTTCCGAACGCGGGATGCACCAGTGCGGCCAGCATGCCGGCGATGATGAACATCGCGAACAAGTTGATGCTGAGATTGATCGACTGACGGGCGTGGAAGCGCGTCAGTGGGTTCTTCTGCCCCTGTGCGACGAGCACGATGATCGGTCCGACGATGCCGGTCACGATCGCCAGCAACTGCGCGCCGACTGCCCAACCGGTGTCCGACACCGGCGCTGCGACCGGTTCGGTAGAAGCTGACGTGCTCATGGGCGCGTCCCTCCATGTTCTGTAGGTGCGAGAGGTCTCGCAGCGATGAGCGGTGTGCGCATCGACTGCATGCCGCCTCCTCCCGGGCCCGGCCGACCGGTCGCACTGGATGGCGCTGCCACACCGCGGAACACGAGCAAGGCGTGCATGCGGGCCGCACCCTGCCGCTGGGGCGATGGGGACAACTGCGTGTCCACAGCCGGGGTTTCGCCTGCTTTACCATTGGCACTCAAGAGTCGAGAGTGCCAGCGCGCCGTGCTGGCGATGTTCGGGGCGGCTGCCCCGGGTCCGCGGAGGAGGTTGCCGTGCTGGATGAGCGAAAACTCGCCGTGCTGCGCGCGATCGTCGAGGACTACGTCACGACACACGAGCCGGTCGGCTCGAAGGCGATCGTGGAACGCCATCGGCTCGGCGTCTCGCCCGCAACCGTGCGCAACGAGATGGCGGCACTCGAGGAAGAGGGCTACATCGCCCAACCCCACACGAGCGCAGGACGCATCCCGACTGATCGCGGCTATCGGCTGTTCGTGGACCGTCTCAACGAACTCAAACCGATGTCCTCGGCCGAGCAGCGCGCGATTGCACAGTTCCTCGACCAAGCAGTCGATCTCGACGATGTCATGGTGCGCACCACCCGGCTCCTTGCACAACTGACGCGCCAGGTTGCGATCGTGCAGTACCCGAGTCTGCAGCGTTCACTCGTGCGCCACATCGAACTCGTCGGGGTGACGGGACGACGGGTGATGGTCGTGGTCATCGCGGACACGGGCCGCGTCGAGCAGCGCATCACCGAAGTGCCGATGGATCTCGAACCCGAAGTGCTCGACGCTCTGCGCACCCAGATCAATGCAGCGGTTTCCGGGAAGGCGTTCGTCGACGTTGCGGACGCAATCCACGGGCTTGTGGATCAGACGGAGTACGCGAATCGTCCGGCCGTGGCCGCGATCATCGCCTGTCTGCTCGAATCCGTGGTCGAGCGCCCCGACGATCGAGTGGTTGTCGCAGGTGCCGCCAATCTCGCGCGCTACGGAAGCGCCTTCGAGTCGTCGGTCGCACCACTGCTCGAGATGCTCGAGGAACATGTGGTGCTTCTGCGCCTGCTCGGTGAGTCGACGTCGAACGAACTCATGGTGCGCATCGGTGCGGAGAACGACATGTTGCCGACCTCCTCCGTTGTCACAACCGGCTACGGTGCAGGCGATCTGACGGTGGCGCAACTCGGTGTTGTCGGGCCGACGCATATGGATTACTCGGCGAGCATGCGAAACGTGAATGCCGTTGCGCGGTATGTCGGGCGATTGATGACGGAGCGCTGATGGCGGACTACTACGGACTGCTCGGCGTCGAACGCGATGCGTCTGCCGATGACATCAAGAAGGCGTACCGGAAGCTGGCCAGAGAACTGCATCCGGATGTGAACCCTGATCCCGAAACGCAGGAACGGTTCAAGGACGTTACCGCTGCATACGAGGTGCTGTCCGATCCGGAGAAGCGTCAGATTTACGACATGGGTGGCGATCCGTCGCAGAACGGCGGTTTCGGAGGATTCGGTGGTGGCTTCGGCGGCTTCGGCGATTTCATGGACGCGTTCTTCGGCAACCAGCAGCGTGGCCCCCGGCCGCGCATGCGCCGCGGCCAGGACGCGCTGCTGCGAATGGAGATCGACTTGATCGATGCTGTCGACGGTGCGGTTCGCGAGATCGCGATCGACACCGCGATCGCCTGCGGAGTCTGCGAGGGCCGTGGCACTGCGAAGGGGACCGACCCGCAGCAATGCGTTATGTGCCGCGGTCGTGGAGAAGTGCAGTCGGTGCAGCGCTCATTCCTCGGACAGGTGATGACATCTCGACCCTGCCCGCAATGCTCCGGCTACGGCACCACCATCCCGCATCCCTGCCCGGAATGCTCCGGCGACGGACGTGTGCGCACCCGTCGCACAATCAGTGTGAAGATCCCGGCCGGCGTCGAGACGGGCACGCGCATCCAACTCAGCGGCGAAGGCGAAGTGGGGCCCGGCGGCGGACCGGCAGGTGACCTCTTCATCGAGATTCTCGAACGCAGGCATCCCGTGTTCGAACGGCACGGTGACGACCTCCACTGCACACTATCGCTGCCCATGACGGCCGCGGCGCTCGGTGCATCGGTCCCGTTCAAGACACTCCACGATGAAATCACGCTCACGGTTGTCGCGGGTACACAGAGCGGAGCAGTCCTCACGCGCAAGGGCGAGGGTGTTCCGCACCTGCGAGGCCACGGGCGTGGTGACCTGCACATCCACGTTGAAGTGAAGACTCCGACGAAACTCGACGACGAGCAGATTGCGCTGTTGCGCAAACTTGCCGAGTTGCGTGACGAGGCGAAGCCGGCCGGCACGGTCTCTGCCGGTGACAGTGGCCTGTTCGGCAAGTTGCGCGACGCCTTTGGCGGTTCGCGATGAGTTCGTCGATGTTCCATGTGGAGCCGTCGGAACTCGCGCGACTGACCGCGGGCGAACTGTTCACGCTCTCGGGTGACGAAGGCTTCCACGCGGCAACCGTCCAACGTCTTGAAGCCGGCGAATCCGTGTTGCTTGCCGATGGCATGGGACGCCTTGCGCACGGCACCGTCGTCGAGGTGCTGTCGAAGGATCAACTCGTCGTCTCCATCATTGCAATCACCGAGGCACCACAGCCGACGCCGCGATTGATTGTTGTGCAGGCAATTCCGAAAGGTGATCGCGCCGAACTCGCCGTCGAAATGCTCACGGAGGTCGGTGTCGACATCATCGTCCCGTGGGCGGCGTCACGCTGTGTGGCGCAATGGAAGGGCGAGAAGATCGAAAAGGGTGTCGAGAAGTGGAAGGCCACGGCGCGCGAGTCCGCGAAGCAGGCTCGTCGTCCACGCACACCGCAATTGAGTGCACTCGCGTCGACTGACGATGTCGTGCGGCTCATCCGCAACACGAAACCTGCATGGGTGCTCCACGAGGACGGCGAAGCCCGATTGTCGAGCATGGCGGTCCCGCTTTCGGGTGACATCGTGTTGGTGGTCGGCCCTGAGGGTGGCGTCTCACCGCAGGAACTCGAGGCGTTCTCGGCTGCGGGTGCCGAAGCAGTTCGACTGGGTCCGTCCGTGCTCCGCACCTCGACGGCAGGCGCTGTTGCGGCGGGCATTGTGCTTGCGCGCACGACGCGTTGGGCCTGAGCGGAATACGATCACGCCGTGAGCTGCCTGTTCTGCAAGATCGCCGCCGGAGAAATCCCGGCGACCCTCGTCCATGAAGGCGAGCGGATCGTGGCGTTCAACGACATCGATCCGAAGGCGCCGGTGCACGTCCTCGTGATCACGCGGGACCACCATGACAACGTGGCGGCGCTCACGCATGTCGACCCGTCGTTGGCGGCGGAGTTGCTCGGAGTCGCCGCTGCCATCGGCGCTTCGAATGCGAGTGGATTCCGCGTGGTGTTGAACACTGGCGCGGACGGCGGGCAGTCCGTGAACCATGTCCATGCACACGTTCTGGCCGGGCGCGGATTCGCCTGGCCTCCGGGTTAGAGAGTGTCTTGAGCGACCTACCAGCTGTGGCACCGTCGTCGACGGCCACGATTGTGATTCCTTCCTCAGTGCAGATGACGAGTCTGCTCGGTGCCAACGATGAGATCGTGCGCACGCTCGAGGCGTTGATTCCTGCCGTCGATATCCATGTGCGCGGCAACGAGATCACATTGCACGGACCGGCCGCCGATGTCGGTCTTGTCGATCAACTCTTCGCGGAGTTGCTGGTTGTGCTGCGAACGGGACAGGGCCTCACCGTGGATGCCGTGGAGCGCTCGTTCCACATGTTGCGCGGTGGAGAACAGGTTTCGCCTGCGGAAGTGCTGTCTGCAAACATCCTTTCCAACCGCGGCAAGACGATTCGCCCGAAGACGTTGAACCAGAAGCGCTATGTGGATGCCATCGACGAGCACACGATTGTGTTCGGTATCGGGCCGGCGGGCACGGGCAAGACGTATCTCGCGGTGGCGAAGGCTGTGCAGGCACTGCAGTCAAAGCAGATCAACCGGATCATCCTCACCCGACCTGCGGTTGAGGCCGGCGAGCGCCTCGGCTTCCTGCCCGGCACCTTGTCAGAGAAGATCGATCCCTACCTCCGTCCGTTGTACGACGCGCTGCACGACATGATCGAACCCGACAAGATCCCACGGCTGATGACGAGCGGAACGATCGAAGTGGCACCGCTCGCGTACATGCGTGGCCGTACATTGAACGACGCCTTCATCATCCTTGATGAAGCCCAGAACACCACGCCGGAACAGATGAAGATGTTCCTCACGCGTCTTGGCTTCAATTCGACGATGGTGGTGACCGGTGACGTCACCCAGGTGGACCTGCCGAGCGGGAGTCGAAGTGGCCTCGATGTCGTGCAGGAAATCCTGGGCGGGGTCGACGACGTCACCTTCTGTCGACTGTACTCACAGGACGTCGTGCGACATCGGCTCGTCGGGCGTATCGTGGATGCGTACAACCGCTGGGACGCCGAGCGACAGGCGAAAGGCGATCTAGCGAACGAGCAACGGCGAGGTCGTGACCGTCGATGATCCCCATTGGTGCAATCGACGTCGAGAATGAAACCGATTTCGACCTCGACCTCGATTCGTACGTGGCGCAGACCAGATTCATGTTCGAACGGCTTCGATTGCATCCCGGTACCGACGTCTCCATCTGTTTCGTCGACGAAGCCCGCATGTCCCAGCTCCATCTCGAGTGGATGGAGGAGCCCGGCGCGACTGATGTGCTGTCGTTCCCGATGGATGAGTTGCGCGTTCCGGAATGGAACGAGCATGCCGAGCCGGGCATTCTGGGCGACATCGTGCTGTGTCCCGCGTTTGCGAGGCGGCAGGCTGAGGCGGCGGGTCAATCCCTCGAGGACGAGCTCGCGATGCTGCTCACGCACGGCATCCTCCACTGTCTCGGACACGACCATGCGGAGCCGGAAGACCACAAGTTGATGTTCGATCTGCAGAAGGAACTGCTCGAGGCATGGTGGCGGAAGAATGACTGACGTCGCGGCATTCCTCCTCGCCGGCGCACTCATTGTCGCCGGCGGGGTTCTCGTGGCATTCGAAACCGCGCTTGGTCGAATCTCGTTTTCCCGCATCGAGGAGCTGGAAGCCGGTGGAGACCGGTCAGCGGCTCGACTGCGGAAGGTCGTTTCGGACCGGGTGAAGTACGTGACCGTGGTGCTCTTCTTCCGGCAGGCGTGCTCGGTGCTCGCAATCGTGCTTATCGCCAACGCGTTCGCGGACACGTTCTCGACCATCGACGACTGGCGGGCCGTCACGACGCCGTGGCTCATCATGCTGGTCGCAAGCTTCATCGTGCTCGGAGTAGCGCCGAGAACGCTCGGACGCCAACACGTCGAGCAGTACGCACGCTGGGGTGCGCCGGTGGCGATCGCACTCGCGACGTTGCTCGGCCCTGTCACTCGTCTGCTCATTCTCTTCGGCAATGCCATTACGCCCGGCAAGGGTTACCGCGAAGGCCCATTCGCAACGGCTGCCGAACTTCGCGAACTCGTCGATGCTGCAGAAGCTTCCGAACTGATCGAAGATGACGAGCGTCGCATGATCCACAGCGTGTTCGAACTCGGAGAGACGATTGTCCGCGAAGTCATGGTGCCGCGGACTGAGATGGTGTGGATCGAACAGCACAAGACGCTACGACAGGCCCTCTCGCTCGGGCTGCGTAGCGGTTACTCGAGAATTCCGGTCATCGGTGAGGACGCCGATGACGTGGTGGGCATCGTCTATCTCAAAGACGTCACGAAGCGTGTGTACGAGCACCGCGAATCCGAATCCACCGAGCGCGTTGACAGCCTCATGCGACCGGTGTTCTTCGTCCCCGATTCCAAGCGGGCCGACGAACTGCTCAAGGACATGCAAGCGGCGCACACGCACATCGCCATCGTCGTCGACGAATACGGCGGGACCGCCGGACTCGTCTCGATCGAGGATGTGCTCGAGGAGATCGTCGGAGAGATCACCGACGAGTACGACACAGCGGCGCCGGAAGTCGAGGAGCTCGCGAACGGATATCGGATCAGCGCGCGCTACCACATCGATGACCTGGCAGAACTGCTCGGTGTCGAGATCGATGCGGAGGAGGAAGGCATCGAGACCGTCGCTGGTCTCCTCGGTAAGCGCATCGGACGTGTGCCGATCGCCGGGAGTTCCATCGAGCTCGGCGGCTGGCAATTGGTTGCCGAATCGACCCCGGGACGCCGTAATCGCGTCGGCTCATTCGTCGTGACGCGGACGCAGGATTCGGTGACTGTGGTCGGAGAAGGCGAGTGAGTCAGCATCGCGGTCGGGCCGTCGCGGTTGTCATCGGCGCCGGCGTGCTGTTCGGCACCACCGGCACCGCCTCAGTGCTCGCAGACACGTCGGCCTCGCCGACTGCGATCGCTGCCGCACGCATGCTGGTCGGATCGCTCGGCCTTGTGCTCGTCGCTACATTGCAGCGAGGCGTCGCGCCGCTTGTTGTCCTCTGGAGACAGCGAGAGACGTGGTTCATGGGGATTGGTGTCGCCGGTTACATGTCGACGTTCTTCATCGCGGTCCACCTCGGCGGCGTCGCGATCGCATCGCTGGTCTCGATCTCCTTGTCACCCTTCTTCACGTCGACGATCGCGAGGATGTTCGGCCGGCCGTGGCCCGGACGTACCTGGCTGATCTCGACGTTGCTCGCCATCACCGGCGTCGTCTTGCTCGGCATGCCATCGGCTGGTGCAGGTGGAGATTCGCGACTTGCCGGTGCGCTGTGTGCGGCAATCGCCAGCGCTTCCTACGGCCTGTACACCGTCTTCGGTGCACGATTCATCGACGGCGAGCACCACGCAACCGATGCTCTGGCGGCATCCTTCGCCATCGGCACGATCATCCTGCTGCCCGCGTTGGTCATCGATCCGCACTGGCTCGTGACACCCCGTGGAATCCTCCTCGCGCTGTGGCTCGGTATCGCGAGCACGACGACGTCGTACATCATGTTCGGTTACGGGCTCACGCATTTGGCACCCGGTGTGGTGGCCACCCTCGTGCTCAGTGAACCGGTCGTTGCCACGCTCCTCGGCGTCGGTGTCCTCGGGGAGCAGATGCCGATGCGCGGCTGGTTCGGATGCGCATTGATCGCGATCGGGCTCCTGCTGGTCGCGCGCAATGAGTCGAAGTCGAACACGTCAGTGGACGGTGCCGCTGCATCCCTGCCTGCGACCACCGTCACGCCAGCAGCGACACCCGGTGCGCCGCATGCATAGGGCAGGTTTCGCATGCCTCGTGGGCCGGCCGAATGCGGGCAAGTCCACGCTCACGAATGCGCTCGTCGGATCGAAGGTTGCGATCACCTCCGACAAGCCGCAGACCACGAGACACACGATCCGCGGATTGGTGCACCGACCTGATGGGCAATTGGTGCTGGTGGACACCCCTGGCGTGCACAAGCCGCGCACACTCCTCGGGGAGCGACTGAACGAGTTGGTGTACGAGACCTGGTCCGAAGTCGATGCAATTGTGCTGTGTATCCCGGCCAACGAACCGATTGGCGCAGGAGACCGCTTCATCGCCAGTGCCATGGCCGCAATGAAGCGAACACCGAAAATCGCCGCGATCACGAAGACCGACCTCGTCGACAAGCAGACGATTGCCGAGCGGCTGCTCGAGGTCGACGCACTCGCCAAGGAGCTGGGATTCGAGTGGGCGTCGCTCATCCCACTGTCCGCAAAGCGGCATGATCAGGTCGATATTCTCGTGGACGAACTGCTGCCCTTGATGCCGGAGTCACCGCCGCTGTATCCGGGAGGTGAGATCACCGACGAGCCGGAACAGACGTTGATTGCCGAGTTCATCCGGGAAGCCGCGCTTGAAGGAGTTCGCGACGAGCTGCCGCACTCAATTGCGGTCGTCGTCGAGGAGATGATGCGGCGAGGGGATCGGCCAGCCGACGATCCGCTCGTCGACATCTACGCGACCCTGTACGTTGAACGGGATTCGCAGAAGGCGATCGTGATCGGCAAGGGTGGGGAGCGGCTGCGCGATGTCGGGTCGCGCGCGCGTCAGGAGATCGCTCGATTGCTCGGCACGAAGGTGTTCCTCGACATCCGGGTGAAGGTGGCGAAGGACTGGCAGCAGGACCCGAAGGAAATGCGGAAGCTCGGCTTCGAGTAGGAGCCGAACGTCAGCCGGCGTCGTCAGTGTCGAAGTGATCGTGCAGTTCCGGCACGAGTTCGTAGCGGTGGCCGTAGGTGTCGAGTACCGCGATCACCGCTGCGGCGATCGGAATGCCGATGATGGCGCCGATCGGACCGATAAGGGCTGCCCCGATGAACACTGCCGCCAGGGTGATCGCGGGATGCAGGTCCATGGTGGCTTTGCTGATACGCGGGCCGAGGACGTAGTTCTCGATCTGCTGGTACACGGTTGCGAACAACACGATCCAGAGGGCGTCAAGTGGCTCGTTGGGCGCGGCGAACGCTGCGGGAACAATGATGCCCACGTACGTTCCGATGGTCGGGATGAATTGCGACACGATGCCCGCGAACAGGCCCATCGGCATCCAGTACGGCACGCCGATCAGCCAGAACGCGAAGATGTGCGCCGCTGCCGACAGTCCTGCAAGGACGATGCGTGAGACAACGAAGCCACCGGTCTTCGCTACTGCAATGTCCCAGACAGTGATGAAGACGTGCTGACGCTTCGGGCTCAGCCAGGTAGCGACGGTGCGTTTTGTTGCCGGGGATTCCGCGGACAAGTAGAACGCGAACACGAGCACGGTAAGGATCTCGAAGAGGAACGCGACCACACTCGAGACGACGCCCAGCACACCTCCGGCCACGCTGCCCGCCACACTTGCGATCTTCTCCGGGGTAAGCCGCAGTTCCTGCGTGATCGTCGTGGGGTCCAGTTGCGCGTCGAACGTCGAGTTGATCCACTTCACAAGTGAGTCCACGACGTTCGGCAGCGCCTGCACCGCTGCGGCGAGCTGGCTGAAGAAGAGTCCGCCGAACACTGACAGGAATGCTGCGACCACTGCGATCATGAGGATGAGGACCAGGCCCGCTGCACCGCCACGCTTCCATCCGCGTCGCGCGAGTGCGGCAACTGGAGGTTCCATCGCGATTGCGAGCAGCCACGACAGCAGCAGAACGAAGAGGAAGTGGCTGGTGACGCCGAACGCCCACAGCAGGGCCTTCGTTGCGACCCAGAGCGCAAGACCGCCGATGATGAGCCGGCGGGTGGCAGCTTGATCAAGATGAACCGTCATCGGTTGGTCGGCCATGGTTCCTCCAGTGCTGAATGTATCGGAGCGGGATCGAACCTCCGTCGCTCGGGAGCGCTCGAATCGAGTGTCGGATCGGGGCAGCCGCGTGGAAGGCGGGCAGAATTCCCGCATGCCGGTATTCCGCGACGAAGCAGTCGTGCTGCGCACCCAACGACTGGGTGAAGCGGATCGGATTGTCACCATGCTGACACGCACCCACGGTCGAATCCGAGCGGTAGCGAAGGGTGTCCGCCGCACAAGCAGCCGGTTCGGTGCCAGGCTCGAACCGTTCACACTGATCGACGTGCAGGTGCACATCGGAAGATCTCTCGACGTTGTGAACCAGGTCGAAACCATTGCGGCGTACGGCGCGAATCTCTCCTCCGACTATCCGCGGTGGACTGCCGGGCAAGCGATGCTCGAGGCAACCGAGCGGATGACGTCGGAAGAGCGGCAGCCGTCGCCGCAGCAGTTCCTCTTGCTCGTGGGCGGACTCAAGGCGCTCGTCGGCGGCGAACACGACCCCTCGCTGGTGCTCGATGCGTTCCTCATTCGATCCTTGTCGATCGCGGGTTGGGCCCCGTCGTTCGATGCATGTGCTCGCTGCGGTGCGGACGGCCCGCATCGTTGGTTCTCGGTCACCTCGGGCGGTGCATTGTGCGATCGCTGCAAAGTGCCCGGATCTGCAGCACCGTCGCCGATCACCCTGCAACTGCTCGGTGCGTTGTTGAGTGGTGACTGGGAGTCCGCCGACCTGAGCGAGCAGCGCAATCGCCGTGAGGCGTCGGGTATCGTGGCTGCACAACTCCAGTGGCACTTGGAACGATCACTCCGTTCACTTCCGCTGGTTGATCGAACTGGCTGAGGGATGACGGCCGGGTGCAGCAGCAGCTAGCTCGCCGGAAGTCGCCGCATCGCGCGCACGGAGGTTGGGACATGGCCAAACGCATCGTTGCCAGGCCGCCTGCGCATGCGTCAGGTGCGAAGCCGCCGAAGGTGGCACGGATTCCGCAGCACGTCGCAATCGTTATGGACGGCAATGGTCGATGGGCACAGAAGCGGGGTTTGCGACGGACGGCCGGCCATGAAGCGGGGGAGGCATCGCTCCTCGATGTCGTACACGGTGCGTTGGAGATGGGGATACCGTGGATCTCCGCCTACGCGTTCTCCACGGAGAACTGGAAGCGTTCACCCGAGGAAGTGCGATTCCTCATGGGATTCAATCGCGAAGTCATTCGACGTCGTCGTGATGAACTCAACGAGCTCGGCGTGCGTGTGCGTTGGATTGGTCGCGAGAAGCGGCTTTGGCGCTCGGTGATCAGTGAACTCGACGAAGCAGTTGACCTCACTGCCGACAACACGAAACTGACGCTCACCATGTGTGTGAACTACGGCGGGCGGGCCGAACTTGCGGACGCGATGTCGGCAATTGCGGTCGACGTCAGACGTCGCAAGGTCGATCCTGCCAAGATCGATGAACGCATGATCGCGAAGTACCTGTACGACCCCGAAATGCCCGATGTCGACTTGTTCATCCGGTCGTCCGGAGAGCAGCGAACCAGCAACTTTCTCCCGTGGCAGGCCTCGTATGCCGAAATGGTGTTCCTCGACACGCTCTGGCCGGACTTCGATCGTCGCGATCTCTGGGAAGCCGTGCAGATATTCAATGCGCGAGATCGTCGCTTCGGTGGTGCGAAGTAATCAGCGACAGTCCCGGCAGGTACCACTCAACTCGACGGTGTGCCGCAGGTTCGTGAATCCGTGTCGCTTCGCCACATTCGCGCAGATGGCTTCGATGTCCTTGAGTGCCAACTCGACGGTCCTCCCGCATTCGACGCACGTCAGATGGTGATGGTGCTGGGTCGAGCATGACCGGTATCGAGTCTCTCCCGTGGTGCCGGTGACTGCATCGACCTGCGCGCGCTCGGTCAAGGAGGCGAGATTCCGATACACGGTGGCGAGTCCGATCTTGCTGCCACGATCCTGGAGTAGTGCATGGATCTCCTGCGCCGTCAGGAACTCGTCAACGGTGTCGAGCAGGTTCGCGATCTCGGTGCGCTGTTTCGTGGTGCGCATTGGCGTTCTACTTCAAGCCGGCAGTGAGGGAAACGATCGCGAACATGGCGAGGACGCCGCCGAAAGTCGCGAACAGGGTGGAACGCGAGGAGTGGCGGGAATGTGCTTCGGGGAGGATGTGCGACGTTGCGAGATACACGATAAAACCGGCGAACATTGCGAGATAGAGCGCGAGCAATGGTTCGGACAGCGTGAGAACGCTGCCGAGAGCAGCACCGACGGTGCGTGCTGTTCCGTCAAGGACGAGCAGCCACTTCGCGCGCGATTCCCAGCGACCGTGATGGATGAGCATGCTGACGGTGTTGAGGCCATCGCTGAAGGCATGCGCGACGACCGCGACGGACACAGCGATGCCCGTCGAAGTGTTGAGCGAGAACGCCAATGCCACTGCAACGCCGTCGAGGAACACGTGTCCCACCATCGCCGACGCGCCGATCACCCCGGTCGCGGTGTGGCCGTGCGTGTGTTCGTGATCGTGTTCCGTGTCGATCGGCTCGTGTGTGCCCGAGAGGCGCTCGAGGACGTGCAGGAGGAGGAAACCGACAACGAAGACCACCATGACCAGCGGGACGTTCGCGATCGTCGCGTCGCTGATGGCGAATACCTCGGGAAGCAGGTCGAAGGCGACCAGTCCGAGGAGCAGGCCCGCGCTCAGGCCGAGAATGAGGTGCAGTCGCTGATGCGACTTCAGCGCGACGAGGCCACCCAGTGCGGTGGCGAGCACGGTCACGAGTGCGATGAGGATGGCCATTCGGGCATCCTAGTTCTTATTGAGAATGATTCTCAAATCTACATGGTGCCCTGGGCGCGCTGCACGGTGACGACAAGCAGTGCGCCGAGCACGAGCAGCCGCATGAGCCGCGGCACCGGTTTCAGCACCGGCCAACTGATCGCGATCAACCACAGCAGGATCAGCGACAGCATCGCGAGCAGCAGTGTGGCGACCACGGTGTTCGACGCCATCAGTCCGCCGACGAGCAGCACTGCGGTGAACACGGGGAATAGCCAGCGGGGCCACCCATGCAGTCGGAGCAGGATCGGCGCTGACCATCGATGCAACGCCGAAGTGCGGTTGACGCGCACTCCTGCGTTCCGTGCGGAACCGACCGGTTTGGGCTTCCGAGACTGCGTGGCCATGGCGCAATCGTGGCACACGCCGCGCATCGGTGGTTGCGCTGCGCGGTGGCTGTGGAACTGGCGGGTTATGCCCGTGGGGGAACGTCGCCGCTCGCGGCATCCCGGAGCCGAATGGTGTCGGCGTCCGCGGCACGGGCGGAGGAGAAGTCCTGGGCGCCATCGGGTCCGTTGTGGTGGAGCACTTCAAATGCCGACGGTTCGTCGATCGCTGTCGACAGGAACGGGATCGAGTTCGCCTTCACGTCGAATGCGGACAGCGCCCGTCGATATGCACCGACGGACTCCCAGCGGGTGATGACCGTCATCAGTTGCGGATCATCGATCGCGGCGCAGATCTCGCCTCCGAGGCAGCCGTGTTGGCTCGTCAGCGGTGCCAGTGCAGCGCGTGCGATCGGCAGCCAGACCGAAAGGTCAGGTATCCGGTGCCGTGTGAGAGCGATGAACTCCGCGCTCGCCGCTGCGGACGTCTGCATTGGTCCTCCCGGATACGCGACGCGGTTCAAGGACCCCATTGTGTCGCAGGTAGACTCCTGCCGTTGGCATGCGTGCCAATGACCTCGACCGACAGCCAGCCGGAATGGAGCTTGTCATGGCAGCAGATCGAGTAGACGCCGTCGTCAATCTGTCGAAGCGACGCGGATTCGTCTTCCAATCATCCGAGATCTACGGCGGCAGTCGTTCCGCGTGGGACTACGGCCCGCTCGGCGTTGAACTCAAAGAGAACATCCGCCGCCAGTGGTGGCAGTCCGTCGTTCGTGGTCGGGACGACGTGGTCGGACTCGACTCGTCGGTGATTCTGGCCCCGCAGGTGTGGGAGGCGTCGGGTCACGTGGGGGCGTTCGTCGATCCGCTGACGGAGTGCAAGAAGTGCCACAAGCGCTGGCGCGCCGATCAGCTGCTCGATGCGTACGCAGAGAAGCACGGCAAGGACGCCGGCGGTCTGGGCGACATCACGTGCAGCAACTGCGGCACCAAGGGTGAGTTCACCGAGCCGCGCGACTTCAACGGCATGCTGCGGACCATGGTCGGACCTGTCGAGGATGCCGGCGCACTGCACTACCTCCGCCCGGAGACGGCGCAGGGCATCTTCGTGAACTACCTAAACGTCGCGAACGCGGCACGCAAGAAGCCACCGTTCGGCATCGGCCAGACCGGTAAGTCGTTCCGCAACGAAATCACGCCCGGCAACTTCATCTTCCGCACCCGGGAGTTCGAGCAGATGGAGATGGAGTTCTTCGTCAAGCCGGGAACCGACGAGGAGTGGCACGAGTACTGGCTCGAGCAGCGC
Source organism: uncultured bacterium (assembly GCA_963978265.1). GTDB lineage: Bacteria > Actinomycetota > Actinomycetes > S36-B12 > UBA5976 > JAKALQ01. The sequence goes on from CAXBQV010000021.1 coordinate 14,512, forward strand.
TGGAACTGGTACGTCGATCTCGGCATCAATCCCGAGCATCTCCGTCGGTTCGAGCATCCGAAGGAGAAGCTCAGCCACTACTCGAAGCGCACCGTCGATATCGAATACCGGTTCCGTTTCGCTGGTAGTGAGTGGGCCGAGCTCGAAGGTATCGCCAATCGCACCGACTTCGACCTCAAGACGCACACTGAACACTCGGGCACCGATCTCACGTTCTTCGACCAGGAGACCGGCGAGCGGTGGACCCCGTACGTCATCGAGCCGGCTGCAGGTCTCACGCGCTGTGTGCTCGCGTTCCTGCTCGACTCCTACGACGAGGACTCGGCGCCGAACACCAAGGGTGGCGTCGATACGCGCACGGTGCTGCGACTCGACGCCCGGCTTGCGCCGGTGAAGGTTGCGGTGCTGCCGCTGTCGCGCAACGCGGATCTTTCGCCGAAGGCGAAGGACCTCGCAGCGGAACTGCGTCGCACGTGGAATGTCGAATTCGACGACGCCGGTGCAATCGGTCGGCGATACCGTCGACAGGACGAAATCGGCACCCCGTTCTGCGTCACCATCGACTTCGAGACGCTCGAAGACAATGCCGTAACCGTGCGCGAGCGCGACTCGATGGCGCAGCATCGCCTGCCGATCGAGGGATTGCGCGCGTGGCTGGGCGAACGCCTGCCGGCGTACTAGTCGGATCGTCAGCAGCGAACTGAGCAGCACCATGTTGTTCAACGGCGACAAGCCCTTGATCGTTCTCGCCCCGATGGCGGGGATCACCAACCGTGCCTATCGAACGCTGTGCCGTGAAGCGTCGGCCGTGGTGTATCCCGCCGGTGGTGCAGCGCTGTACGTCTCGGAGATGATCACGTCGCGAGCACTCATCGAACGCGACCGTGACACCATGAAGATGATCGAATTCGATGCTCATGAGAATCCGCGAAGCATCCAGTTGTACGGCGTCGACCCCGACATCATCGGCGCTGCGGTGCGGCTGATCGTGGAGGAGGATCGCGCGGACCATATCGATCTCAACATGGGGTGTCCGGTACCGAAAGTGACGCGGAAGGGCGGCGGTTCTGCGCTGCCATGGAAGAAGGATCTCTTCCGCCGGATCCTTGATGCAGCGGTCACGAACGCTCGCGGCAAAGTGCCGGTGAGCGTGAAGATGCGGAAGGGAATCGACGACGACCACCTGACCTATCTCGATGCAGGCGTGGCAGCGGCGGAGGCCGGAGTGGCATGGGTTGCGTTGCATGGCCGCACCGCGTTGCAGTTGTACAGCGGTAAAGCCGATTGGTCGGCGATCGCCCGGCTCAAGGAGACGTTGTCTCCGTACAACGTGCCCGTGCTCGGCAATGGTGATGTGTGGAGCGGTGCGGACGCTGTGCGCATGCACCGTGAGACGGGATGCGACGGTGTCGTCGTCGGGCGCGGATGTCTCGGCCGACCCTGGCTGTTCGGGCAGATTGCAGCGGAATTCGACGGAGCGAGCGCAGCACCGAACCCGACCTCGATAGACCTCAAGCGCGTCTTGCTGCGCCACTGCGAACTCCTCGTCGAAATGCATGCAGACGAGCTACACGGATGCCGCGAGATGCGCAAGCACATGGCGTGGTACTGGAAGGGTTTCGCTGTCGGCGGCGACATCCGTGCTCGTTTGGCGTTGATCTCGAGCATTGCCGAACTGCAGTCCTTGTTGGACCAGATCGATGACGAGCAGCCGTATCCGGATGCCGTTGCGTACGGTCCGCGGGGGCGCACATCGGCTGCGAAGTCGGTAGCGTTGCCCGATCGGTGGTTGGACAATCACGAGCTGGAGCCGAGCGTTGATCTCTCGGCTGCAGAGTTGAACGTGAGCGGTGGGTGATTGCGTTGGTGGGATTCAGGCGCTTCATCCGCCGCGCCCTTGTGGCGCTGCTCATCGTCTCGCTCGTCATGGGCGTTTCGTCCGGTGTCATGGTGATCATGAGGGGACTGTCGCTGGATCGCGCTCCGGCAGATGCGATCGTCGTGATGGGCGCGGCCCAATTCGATGGTGATCCGAGTCCGGTGCTGCGCAACCGTCTCGATCATGCGCTCGCCCTGTACCGCAAGGACATCGCCCCGCGCATCATCACAGTGGGTTCGAAACAAGTTGGTGATCGCTTCACTGAAGCCGACGCCGGACGACGCTATCTACGGAGCAAGGGCGTTCCCTCCAAGGATCTGGTGGTGCTGCCGAGCGGCGTGGACACCTACAGTTCGGCCGTCGCAGTTGCGACGTGGTGTTTGACCCACAAGATTCGCTACGTCATGGTGGTATCCGATCGAGCGCATCTTGCACGTGCGTCGACGATGATCAAATCCTTCGGAATTGCGGTCGAGGTGTCGGGTCCGGCAACCGGTCCGGGGTCCTCGATGGGTATTGACCGGCTGCTCCACGAGATGGCCGGACTCATCAGATTCTGGCTCATCGGTGGACGCAACCCATCCGACATCGTGAGCGGACTCTGGGATCGGCCAGCGACTGCATGATCACCACGCACGCACGCACGTCCGACGTCGGGTCGCGGTAACGATGTCCAGACTCGGCGACGACAAACTCAGTGTCGGCTACACGTCGGCGGACGAGGCGCGTTACGTGGCGGAGTTGCCGAAGCGCGCGGATCGCACGGCCTTCGCTCGGGATCGCGCGCGGATCCTGCACTCATCGGCGTTGCGGCGCTTGGCTGCAAAGACCCAGGTGCTGCAGGCGGGGACCGCGGACTTCCCGCGGACCCGACTGACGCACACGCTCGAAGTGGCACAGGTCGGTCGTGAGCTCGGCCAGTCCCTTGGCTGTGACCCCGATCTGGTCGAGGTGGGATGCCTTGCGCATGATTTGGGCCATCCGCCGTTCGGCCACAATGGGGAGGATGAACTCAACCGTCTCGCTGGCGACATCGGTGGTTTCGAAGGCAATGCGCAGACTTTGCGTGTGCTCGCACGACTCGAATCGAAGACGTTCGACCACGATGGCAGATCTGTCGGACTGAATCTCACGCGGGCTGCGCTCGACGCGGCGCTGAAGTACCCGTGGGGCCGGCAGGTGAACGAACGCAAGTTCGGCTACTACGCGGATGATGAACCGATCTTCGCGTGGGTACGCGAAGGTGCACCGGAACTCCGCAAGTGCTTCGAGGCGCAAGTCATGGACTGGGCGGACGACGTGGCGTACTCGGTGCACGACGTCGAGGATGCGGTGCACTCCGGTCACCTGGATCTGGCGACGGTCGCACTGGACCCGCAGCGCGAGGCGCTCATCGCACTGTGCCAACGCGAGTACCTGCCGTCGGCCAATGCCGCCGATCTTGGAGGCGCACTCGACCGCCTCACCTCCTTGCAGTTCTGGCCGCAGTACTACGACGGCAGTCAGCAGTCGCTTGCCGCACTGAAGAACCTCACGAGCTACCTCATCGGCCGCTTCTGTCAGGCAGCAGATTCGGCGACCCGCGCGGAGTTCGGCGACGGCCCGCTCACTCGGTACAACGCCAGCCTGCTCATCCCAGCGGAAACGCGGCAGGAGGTGGCGGTGCTGAAATCGATGGCAATGCTGTACGTCATGCAGCGCCGCGGCGCGGCCGCTGTGTACGAGGAGCAGCGTCGCATCATTTCCGAACTCGTGCAGATGCTTGCGGGACCCGATGCCCGCGCGGAATGCTTCGAACCGTGGCTACGCCCCGTTTGGTCGGCCGCTTTGTCGAACGAGTCACGGCTGCGAGTCGTCATCGATCAAGTCGCGAGTCTGACCGACATCTCGGTGCGCGAGTGGCATGCGCGCTACGTACGCAACGCCTGACGTTGGAAATGGAACAACACGACCCTCCGCAATGATGCGGAGGGTCGTGCACGCGCCAATCGCTTGGCTCGAAGGAGGCGACTACGTTGCCGGCGTCGGGACGACCGAGTTCAGCGGAGTGGAGGGACGCTCCGGCTTTGCGGGCCGTTCGGGTTTCGTCGGACGCACGGGTTTCGTCGGTGCTGCACCCAGCGCCGCAAGAGCGGCATCTCGCGTGGCCTTTGCGGCTGCTACGGCGGCGTTGCGCGACTCGGCAGCACCTGCCTTCGCAGCCTCCACGGCAGCGCGGAACGCCGCACGAATCGGCTCCAACTTCGCCTTGCGGGATTCCATCGCGGCCTTGTATTGCGTCATTGCGACCTTGTAATCGGTCATGGCGGCCTTGTACTGCGTCACCGCCGTCTGGAAGGCCTCTTTCTGTGCCTGTCGGTTTGCATCGGCGGCCTGCGATGGCGCGGTGGCACCGAATGCCATCAGTGCCACAACGGCGACGATTCCTGCTGTCTTTCGTAGATTCATCTGAATCTCCTTTCGCTCGAAAGTCTGCCCAACCGAGTCTGTGAAGGCGCTGTGAAATGGGGCAGCGTCCACGTGGAGGATTCGGGGGGTTTCCTGCGCTCCCCATACCGGCTGCGAAAGTCGGCTCCCCACCTAGACTCCGACCCATGGCCCGCATCAAGGACGATGACATTGCACTCGTCCGCGAACGTGCCCGGATCGACGAAGTCGTCAGGGAACATGTCGCCCTGAAGTCAGCGGGCGGCGGGTCCCTGAAGGGCCTGTGTCCGTTCCACGACGAGAAGAGTCCAAGCTTCCACGTCACACCTGCCAAGGGCTACTGGCACTGCTTCGGTTGCCAGGAAGGCGGCGACGTCATCACCTTCGTCCGCAAGATCGATGCGCTGCAATTCAATGAAGCAGTCGAGAAGCTGGCCGGAAAGTACGGCATTCACTTGCGGTACGAGGAAGCCGGGAGTGCGCCGAACCGCCAGCAGGGCCAGCGGCAGCGTTTGATCGACGCCCACACGGCCGCCGCCGAGTTCTACCAGCAACAACTTGCAGGTCCCGAGGCACAGCCCGGCCGGGAATTCCTGACCGGGCGTGGCTTCGACGCCGCTGCAGCGAAGCACTTCGGAGTCGGTTACGCGCCGCGAAGTTGGGATGCACTGCTCAATCACCTTCGCGGGAAGGGTTTCTCCCAGGAGGAACTGCTGACGGCGGGCCTCATGTCGCAGGGCCAGCGCGGCGTCTACGACCGCTTTCGTGGTCGGCTCGTCTGGCCGATTCGTGATCTGTCCGGTGCGGTCGTGGGATTCGGCGCACGGAAACTGTTCGATGATGACGACGGCCCCAAGTATCTGAACACCCCCGAGACGCCGATCTACAAGAAGAGCAATGTGCTCTACGGCCTCGACCTCGCACGTCGAGATGTCAGCAAGCAGCAGCAGGTCGTCGTCGTGGAGGGATACACCGACGTCATGGCGTGCCATCTCGCCGGCGTGACCACAGCCGTCGCCACCTGCGGCACCGCCTTCGGCGCGGATCACATCAAGGTCTTGCGCCGACTCCTCATGGACGACGACGCCTTCAAGGGGGAAGTCATCTTCACCTTTGACGGCGATGCGGCGGGCCGCAAGGCGGCACTGCGAGCATTCGAGGACGACCAGAAGTTCGTCGCATCCACGTTTGTGGCGGTCGAACCGCGGGGCATGGATCCATGCGAATTGCGCCAGGCAGACGGTGATGCTGCGGTGCGTGCACTCATCGCCGGCAAGCAACCCATGTTCGAATTCGCCATGAAGTCGACGATCGCCGAACATGACCTCAACACGGCCGAAGGCCGGGTCGCCGCACTTCGCGCAACGGCGCCGATCATCGCCAAGATTCGCGACGCCGCACTGCGGCCCGAGTACACGCGGCTGCTCGCCGGATGGCTTGGCATGGAGGCCAAGATCGTCAGCGACGCCGTCGCGCAGGGTGCCAAGCAGAACGGTGCTGGGTCGCGCAGCGCATTCCAGCAGCCGGCGTCGCCGCAGCCGTCGACTGTCGAGACGCAGCGGGCGCCGATTCCCAACAGCGTCGAGGCGCGTGTCGAGAAGGAAGCCCTGAAGCTTGCGCTGCAGGAACCGACTGCAGTGGCCGACTGGTACGCGGTTGTCGAGCGCGACGCGTACTCCGTAGAGCAATTCCGACTCGCGCACGACGCCATTGCTGCCGCCGGCGGAGTTGCGACAGCCGAGGACTCGGAGCATTGGTTCGACGATGTCCTCGCCTACGCGACGGACGACAGCATCCGCGCGGTCCTGACGGCCGCGATCGTCGAGCCACTCACGATCGATGACAAGGCGAATGTGCAGCAGTACGGCACATCGGTCATCTCGAGACTGCTCGAACTCGACGCAGCGCGACGGATTGCTGACTTGAAGTCCCGGCTGCAGCGCCTGGATGAGGGTTCCGACGCCTACCAGCAGACGTTCTCCGACTTGCTCGCACTCGAGCATCAGCGCCGAGAACTTGCCGCGCAGGCGCGCGGGCAATAACCGCGCCCCACTGCGGGTGCGCGGTTTTCGGTCATCGGTCTGCGGGTCAACGGCGGATTTGGCGACCTCCTGAACGCTGGTATTGTTCCGCCCGTTGTTCGGCCCGACCGGACGCACCGTCC
>CAXBQV010000022.1:0-20965 GCA_963978265.1 uncultured bacterium
AGACCCGGCTCGGGCTGCCGGAGGTCAAGGTCGGCCTGTTCCCGGGCGGCGGCGGCACGCAGCGCATTGCCCGCATCGTCGATCCGCAGAACACCATGACGATCCTGCTCAAGGGCGATCAGCTCAAGCTCGACAAGGCTAAGGCGCTGAAGCTGGTCGACGCCATCGTGCCGGCCGATCAATTGATCTCGGCCGCCAAGGAGTGGATCAAGGCCGGCGGCAAGGCGGTGGCGCCGTGGGACGAGAAGGGCTTCAAGCTGCCCGGCGGCCCGGTGTTCTCCAAGCAGGGCATGATGATGTTCCCGGCCGGCAACGCCATCTATCGCCGCGAGACCTACGACAACTATCCGGCCGCCCGCGCCATCATGAGCTGCGTCTATGAGGGCCTGCAGGTGCCGATGGATGTCGCGAATCGTCGTGTCACTGAGCTGGACCACGCAAACCGACTACGGGTTTCGTTCGCAGTCACACTGGCGCATCGCCCGCAGGTCGTCGTCGTCGATGTGCCGTACGTAGCCGACGCCTCCACGCTGTTCACCACCTACAGCGAGGTGTTGCAGGACCTCTCCCGTGAGACTCCGATCGCATGGGTCGTCACCACGGATTCGCTGGCCGTGGCCGCGGACATCGCGGATGACGTGATGGTGATGTTGGACGGCCGTGTCGTGGAGCAGGGATCGGTCTACGACATCTGCCTACGACCCGCAATGCCATACACGCGCGACCTGCTCCTCGTGACACCGCGCCCGCACCGCGCGCTACCGGACTATCCGGCGTTCGTCGATCTCGCGTCGCACGGCGGCTGTCCGTGGGTGCTCAATTGCCGGGAGGCGTTGACCGCGCAGTGTGCGCAACAACCGCCTGCGCTGCGGATCGTCGGTCCGGGCCACGAAGCCGCCTGCTATCTGGCGGGGCAGCATGGCTGAGTTCACGTGGGGCAAGCGGCGGCTGATGTTCGAAGCCACCGGTCGTGACGCAGTCTTGTGCGACGACCAGCAGCAGGCGCTGCTGGCTGCCCGGGCGTTTGCCGACGCGTTCGAATCGCGGGTGATCAGCGGTGGCGACGACGTCCGCGGAACGCTGCGCGACGCACTCGGCAAGGCGTCGGCCGACCGCGTTCGTGCGGTACTCACTGCGCTTGGGCTTGACGACGATGCGTTGGAATGGAAGCTCAAGCAGGTGTCACCGATGCGAAGGCTGGTGGCTGCGGCTGCGGCTGCCGTCGCGACGGGGGACCGGGCCCTCGTCTTCGAACTCGGCAGCTTCACGGCTATGCCATTCGATCTCGCACATGTTTACCGGCACATCCAGGTCCTGCACTCGACCTTCGGCGTCCCGTGCATTGTCGTGATCGTCGATCCAGCGCTCATTTCGTCGTCAGGGACGAACCTCACCGTCCTCACGGATGACGGCATCGTCGAACAAGCCGCGGTTGTGGATGCGCTGCGCGCCCCGGCCAGTGACGCGCTGCTCGCCCGTTTGCAGGCAACGCCGGTGCCCAACCCCTTGGCGATGCAGCAGCGGCGCGTCCAACGTGCTGCAACGCGGCCGGTGAACTACGCGAACACGCAGATCGTGCAACTCCCCACTGCGGATGCGATCGCCTTGGCGGGCGGCGACCTCAGCGACTGAGGTGCTCGGCCAGGTACGCCGCTTCCATCCGGAGCAGGTTTTCCTTGACCGTGACTTGTGGCGTCATATGCGACACCCCGGCGAGTGGCAGGAAATCATGCAGCTTGCCCGCGGCCATGAGTGCGGCACTCAACTGCAACGAATGCGCGGACACCACGTTGTCGTCAGCGAGTCCGTGCACGATGAGCAACTTGCCTTGCAACTGCGGTGCAAGTCGCGTCAGGGAATTCTCCTCATACACCTCTGGCGACTTGTTGGGATCGCCGAGGTAGCGCTCGGTGTACGCCGTGTCGTACAGGGTCCATTTCGTAACGGGTGCACCGGCGATTCCGACGTGGAATCGGTCCGGACGTGCGAGGAGCGCAAGCGCAGAGAGATAGCCGCCGTAGGACCAGCCACGGATGCCGACGCGTGCGCCGTCGAGCCGATCCGGGTACAGGGCGAGTGCCGCATCGAGCGCGATCACCTGATCGGTGAGCGTGACTTCCGCGAACTTGTCGACGATCGCATGGTCCCACGCGAGCCCGCGACCAGGGGTGCCACGCCCATCCGCGATGATCACTGCAAAACCCTGATTCGCGAGCCACTGATCGACGGCGTACAAGCTTCCGGCAGCCAGGACACGAGCGTGATGTGGACCGCCGTACGGCGACATGATGATAGGCAACGGCCCATCGTGGCCCTGCTCCGGCCACAGGATGACGGCGTTGAGTTCCTCCTTGCCAAGCCGCACGTACGCGGGCGCAGGAACAGCTGCTCGCACCGCATGGTTCGCGATAGTGCCGACGACCTTCGTGTCGCGGAGGACTTCGAAGCGGATGTCGCTGCTCATCGCATCGTGCTGAACGCGGACGTAGACGTTGCCGTTGCCGGCGAATGCGTGCCACGCGAACCCGTCCGCAAGCCGGGTGAGGGCACCGTCCGCCTCGAGGCGGACGGCAGTCGCGGTTCGGCCGTCCTCCGACCCGCAGATCGTTGGCCGCTCGCCTGCGTTGACAATGTGACTGACGTGAAATCCAACCGGCGTGACGGGCGCGCCGTTGAGGGTGATCCTGCGACAGTCGGCGCTGCGGTCGTCGACGAACGACAGCAGCCGTCCGTCGGCGGTCCAGGCCGGTGTTCCCGGGATGACATCGAGCCAAGGCTCGCCAAGCACGACTTCGAGCGAGCGCAGTTCTCCGGTCTCAAGATCGACGCCGAACGTCTCGAATCTCGTTTGCTGCCGGTTGGCAAGCTGCACGAGCGGTGCACCGTGCGCCGACCAATGCACAGCGACGAGGTATTCGAATACCGAACGATCCCATTGCAACTCGATCGTGCGGTCGGACTGCAGATGATGCAGCAGCAGGCCGACGTGGGGATTGGTGGCTCCGGCATGCGGATAGCGATGTTCAAGCGGTTCACGATCCGGATATGTGGGGTCGGCGATTCGCCAGATCGGTACGTCGGATTCGTCGACCGTCTCGACGAGCAGTGCATCCCCTGTGGGCGACCACCAGTGGCCCCGGTAGCGGTTCAGTTCCTCGGCAGCAATGAAGTCGACGAGACCGACGGTCACGCCGGGACGTGCGAGATGCACCACCTCGACGCCGTCGGCGAATCGATACGCGTGCAGTTCGCCATTGATCACGCATGCAACGAGTTCACCGGTGGGGTCGATCCGCGGATCGACGACGGCGCCCGGGGTCTCGAGCGACCGAAGGCCGAGTGCGTCCCAGAGCCACAGCACGCCGCCGACGGCGAAGGTGATGCGCGTTCCATTCCCGCTCATCGAGTACGCGGTGATGCCTCCACCGCTCTCGCGCAGCCGTTCACGCCGGGCCCGCTCAGCCGCGGGCAGATCCGCGTCGTCGACCGTCAGTGCATCGGGCAGTACGAGTGGCGTTTCCGCACCGCTCGAGAGGTCGTAACGCCAAAGTCCGAGCTTCGCGTCGTAGCCGTCCGCGGAACGGAGAAACGTGACCGCGTCATCGGTGAACTCGAAGGTGCGCGGCAAGCCGTAGCGGAACGCTCCGGTCAGCGCGTATTCGCGTGGGAACGCATCATCAAGGGCAATCAGCATGCCTCGCATCCAACCGCACCCGGCGCGGTTCTGTCCTAGGCTCGCCCCCATGAATCGCCGACTGCTCCTCGTGCACGCCCATCCGGACGACGAAACGATCGGTTCCGGCGCCACGATGGCCAAGTACGCCGCGGAAGGCGCGCAGGTCACGCTCGTCACGTGCACGCTCGGCGAAGAGGGCGAGATCCTCGTCCCCGGGCTTGCGCATCTTGCATCGGACCAACAGGACGCGCTCGGCGCGCATCGGCAGACCGAGCTCGCCGACGCCATGCGTGCACTCGGCGTGCATGACCACCGGATCCTCGGCGGTCCTCACTGCTTCCGCGACAGCGGAATGATGGGGACGCCGCCGAACAAGCGGGAGGACAACTTCTGGAATGCGGACCTGCTCGTCGCTGCCACCTACCTCGTCGAAATCATCCGTGAGGTACAGCCGCAGGTCATGGTCACCTATGACGATTTCGGCGGATACGGGCACCCGGACCACATTCAGGCGCACCGCGTGGCGATGTACGCCGCACAGTTGGCAGCGGTGCAGTCATTCAAGCCGGAACTCGGCGCACCGTGGGAGATCGCGAAGATCTACTGGACCGCATTCCCGCGAAGCGTGATGGTGGCCGGAATCGAAGCATTGAAGGCTGCCGGTGACGAAAGCCAGTTCGCGACAATGGATCCGGATGACCTGCCGTTCGCTTGTCCGGACGAGTTCGTCACGACCGAAATCCAGGCAGCCGCGTATCTTGAGCAGAAAATGGCTGCCATGCGAGCGCATGCGACGCAGATCGATGTGCAGGGCGGATTCTTCGCGCTCTCGAATAATCTCGGATCAGAGGCCATGGGTACGGAGTACTTCCGCGGCGTGAAGGGTGTGTCGGCCGCACATGCGCGCGAAACCGATCTCTTCGCTGATCTCGCGTAGTCGCCGCGCCATCATCGGCGCAGTCATCGCAGCAGCATTCGTTGTGCCCTACGTGATCCTGCAGATCGTCGCCGGTTTCGGTGTGCCAAGGAACGTGATGGTCGCCGACGTCATGGTCGGCGGATTGAGCGGGACGCAGGCCACGGCGCGTTTGCAGTCGGTGTATGCGAACACCGGCATTCTGAACGTGACGATCAAGGACGCGAGCTACGAGTTGGGGCTCGGTGATCTCGGTGTGAAGGTGGATGTTGCGGAGACCCTGCGCAGCATCCAAGCGGATCGCTGGAACCCGTTCGCCTTGGTCGGCATGTTGCTGGGGAAGCAGCAAGCACCAGCGCTCGAAGTCGAGGACCAGACGCTCACCGCTGCGCTCGTTTCGCTTGCTGCGGAGACTGACATCCCTGCGCGCGACGCGAATGTCGATGTGCGCAATCTGTCAGTGATCTCCGCCAAACGCGGCGCCCGGCTCGATATCGCCGAGTCGAAGGCCATCATCATCGACGCGATTGCGGCTGGTCGGCACTCGGTGACGCTCGTTCGCGAACGGAAGCCGGCACTGGTTTCGACGCTCGTTGCGGAGCGGGCTCTCCAGGAAATCGCGATCCCTGCGGTCTCCGACGCGGTCACAGTTGATCTCACATTGCCCGATGGAACGCATCGGACTTCGGTGATCAGCCCGACCACCATTCGGGCTGCATTGAGCTTCACCCGCAGCGGCTCGCTGTTGGAGCCAAGGCTCGACGGCGCCGTGCTGCGACGCGATGTCGATGCCACGATCTTCGACATCCAGACCGAGGCGCGTGACGCCACCTTCGAGGTGAACGGCGAAAGCGTGTCGGTGGTGCCGAGTCGCGACGGTTTCGGCGTGACCTCGGATTCGCTGGCGAACGATGTGCTCAAGGTGCTCCGGCTCGCAAACGGCCAACGTGCCGTCGCGCTGACACTCGGCACGATCCCCGCTGCCTTCAGCACCGCAGACGCCGAGGCGCTCAACATCAAGGAACGGGTCTCCTGGTACCGACAGCGATTCCCGGCTGCTGCATACCGCACGATCAACATCGGAACGGCGGCCAAGCGCATCAACGGCACACTGCTCATGCCCGGCCAGATCTTCTCGATGAATGACACCGTCAAGGAACGCACCGTCGAGAATGGGTACACCGAGGGCTGGATCATCGGACCCGATGGGGTGTTCAAGAACGAGCTCGGTGGCGCCGTGTCGACGATCACCACCGCGATGTTCAATGCGGCTTGGTTTGCGGGCCTCGAATTCGTCGAGCATCGTGCGCACTCGATCTACATCCCTCGGTACCGTCCCGGTCGTGAGGCGACGGTGTCCTGGGGTTCGTTCGACATGCGCTTCAAGAACACCTTGGCGAACCCCATCTACATCACCACTGAGTTGCGCAAGACATCGATCACGGTCTACTTCTGGGGTACCAAGGAGTTCTCCAAGGTCGACAGCATCTTCGGGCCTTGGGAGAACAAGCGGCCGTATCCCGAGCTCACCGGCGTCCTCCCGGACTGCCACGCCCAGGATGGCATCCCCGGGTTCCAGATCACGGTGTGGCGGGTGCTGTACAAGAACGACGTCGAAGTGAAGCGGGAGCCGTACCGCACGAGTTACCGCCCGTCACCGCACGTCGTCTGCAAGAAGCCGCCGGCCCCAGCCCCGACACCCTCGCCGACGGTTCCCGTCGTCGAAACGCCGAACGCCTGAGCCGCGTTCACAGGCTGGGGGAGTTGGTGCAGAATGTCCCTGAGTCTCAGGAGGATTTATGACGTACGTGATCGCGCTTCCATGTGTTGACCTCAAGGACAAGGCCTGCATCGAGGAATGTCCGGTGGACTGCATCTACGAAGGCGAGCGCATGCTCTACATCCATCCGGACGAGTGCGTCGACTGCGGAGCATGCGAACCGGTGTGTCCGGTCGAGGCGATCTTCTACGAAGACGATGTCCCTGCGGACATGAAGGACTTCACGAAGGCCAATGCCGACTTCTTCACGGATCTGGGCTCCCCGGGTGGCGCCGCGAAACTCGGCGCGCAGGATTTCGACGTCCCGATGGTGTCTGCCCTCCCACCGCAGAAGCACGATCACTAGGACTTCGATCGCTGCTCGCAGCGAGTGACATGTGATGCGTTCGCTGCCTGATTTCCCCTGGGATTCCCTCGCTCTCTACAAGAAGCGCGCGTCCGCACTCGGGCTCATCGACCTTTCGATCGGCACCCCAGTGGATCCGGTGCCACAACTCATCCGCGATGCACTGGCCGCAGCGGCGGACTCACACGGTTATCCCGCAACGTACGGCACTGTCGAACTCCGAGCGGCGATCGCGGGCTGGCTGAAGCGCGCTCTGGCCGTCGAGGCGGATCCCGACGCGATCCTCCCGACTATCGGGTCCAAGGAACTCGTCGCGCATCTGCCGTTCCAACTCGGGCTGGGTGCGCAGGACGTGGTGGCCATTCCTGCGATCGCGTATCCGACGTACGACGTCGGCGCGAAACTCGCGGGTGCGCACGTCGTGACTGCCGATGGAGTTGAGCAGCTCGAGGCCGCACGGGTCGGATCGGAGGCAGCCGGCCGATCCGTGAAACTCGTGTGGCTGAACTCGCCGTCGAATCCCACCGGGGCCGTGCTCGGTGTCGATGCGCTTCGCGAGATCGTCGCATGGGCACGGGAACATCGCATCCTTGTGGTCAACGACGAGTGCTACATCGAATTGGGTTGGGACGTCCGGCCGGTTTCGATCTTGCACCCCGACGTAGTCGGCGGGACCCATGACGGAGTGCTCGCGGTTCATTCGCTGTCGAAACGTTCGAACCTCGCCGGCTACCGAGGTGCCTTCATCACGGGCGATCGCGCGCGCGTGTTGGAACTGCTTGAAATCCGCAAACACTCCGGGCTCATCTCCCCGGGCCCGGTCCAGGCCGCGATGATCGCCGCATACAACGATGATGCGCACGTTGCGGAGCAGAAGGCACGCTATGGCGCACGTCGTGAACGCCTGCGCAGTGCGCTCATCGAAGCAGGGTTCACGATTTCCGGCTCGGCTGCCGGTCTGTACCTCTGGGCCACCCGCGGTGAGGACTGCTGGGACACCGTTGGCTGGCTGGCCGACCGCGGCATCCTTGTCGCTCCGGGCGCCTTCTATGGTGCGGCCGCTGCGCAGCATGTCCGGGTCGCCCTGACCGGCACTGATAGCAACATCACAGACGCCGTCGAGCGGCTGCGCTGACCCCGTATTTCGAAGGCTCCGAACCGGCGAGTAGGTTTGGGCCATCGAAGAACGCTGGAGCAGAAATGTCCAACTACGTCCTGCAGTATCCCAACGGTGAACTGCATCTCCCCGAGCAGCCGGCCACTGTCGGTGATGCGGGCCTCGACATCTCGTCACTGCTCAAGGACACCGGTCACGTCACACTCGACAGCGGCTTCATGAACACGGCATCGTGCAAGTCGGCGATCACCTACATCGATGGCGATGCCGGCATCCTGCGCTACCGCGGCTACCCGATCGAGCAGTTGGCGGAAGGTGCCACCTTCTACGAAGTGGCATACCTCCTCATCTACGGAGAACTCCCGACACCGCAGCAGTACGCGGAGTTCGAGCAGAACATCAAGTTGCACACGATGGTGCACGAGGACTTGCGCCACCTGTTCGACGCATTCCCATCCAACGCCCACCCGATGCCGGTGCTCTCCTCTGCGGTGTCGGCGCTCTCCACCTTCTTCCAGGATTCCCTTGACCCCTTCGATCCGGAGCAGGTCCACGTCTCGACCATCCGCCTGCTCGCGAAGATGCCGACCTTGGCAGCCCTCGCCCACAAGAAGAACGTCGGACAGCCGCATGCCTACCCGAAGAACCACCTCAATCTGGTTGAGAACTTCATGCGTATGACGTTCGCCGTGCCGGCCGAGCCCTATGAAGTGAATCCGATCGCGGCACGCGCACTCGACCAGTTGTTCATCCTCCATGCGGATCATGAGCAGAACTGCTCCACGTCGACGGTTCGCATGGTGGGCTCGTCGCACGCCAACATGTTCGCGTCGATCTCGGCGGGCATCAACGCGCTCTTCGGCCCGCTGCACGGCGGCGCGAACCAGGCAGTCCTGGAGATGCTGAGCGACATCCATGCGAGCGGCATGAGTGCCGAGACCTTCATCGCCAAGGTGAAGAACAAGGAAGACGGCATTCGACTGATGGGCTTCGGCCATCGCGTGTACAAGAACTTCGATCCCCGTGCGAAGATCATCAAGAAGACCGCCGATGAGGTCCTGAGTGCACTCAACATTGACGATCCGCTGTTCGAGATCGCGTTGAAGCTCGAGGAAGCCGCACTCCACGACGAGTACTTCGTCTCCCGCAAGCTGTACCCGAACGTCGACTTCTACACGGGTCTGATTTACCGGGCGATCGGATTCCCGACCGAGATGTTCACTGTGCTGTTCGCACTTGGACGTCTGCCGGGCTGGATCGCGCAGTGGCGCGAGATGATCGAGGATCCGGCGACGAAGATCGGCCGCCCGCGACAGGTGTACGTTGGTGCGACCGAACGTCAGTACGTGCCGATGTCGCAGCGATAGGTGTAACCACCGGTTCGCATGGATATGGCCGGAGCATTCGGCTAGTTGCTCAGCCAGTTCCGCAACTGCGTCTCGACGCGGTAAAGATCGGCAACGGGGACGTATTCGTGCGGCGTATGTGCCAGCGCCGGATCGGCCGGACCGAAGTTCACTGCCGGAATTCCGAGTGCGCTGAACCTCGACACGTCGGTCCATCCGAATTTCGGTTCCACCGCACCGCCCGTCGCGGCCACGAATGCTGCGGCCGCTGGGTGTGACAGCCCCGGCAGTGCGCCCGGTGCTTGATCGACGACCGTCACTTCGAAGCCGGCGAAGACGTCACGCAGATGTGCCTCCGCTTCAGCGGGAGTGCGATCCGGTGCGAACCGGTGATTGACGGTGATGCAGGCCTCGTCGGGCACCACATTCCCCGCGACTCCACCAGTGATGAACACCGCTTGCAAGCCCTCGCGATACTGCAAGCCGTCGATACGCGGAGTCCGCGGTGCGTAGGTCGTGAGCCGTGCAAGGACGTCGGAAAGCCCATGGATCGCGTTCTCGCCCATCCATGCGCGCGCGGTGTGTGCACGTCTGCCCTGTACGCGAACCTCGATGCGCATCGTGCCCTGACAGCCGGCCTCGACGATCGCCTTCGAAGGTTCCATGAGGACTGCGAAGTCGCCGCGCAGGAGTTCGGGCCGCGTATCCGCGATCCGTTTGAGGCCGTTGAACTCTGCTTCGATCTCCTCCGCTTCATAGAAGAGGTACGTGATATCGCGAGTCGGCGCGGTGAGTTCGGCGGCGAGTTTCAACTGCACCGCGACGCCGCCCTTCATGTCGCAGGCCCCCAGGCCGTACAGCCGGTCTTCGGTGACATCGCGGCCGCCCGCGGCGTCCGCTACTGGTGCCGCTTCGCCTGCATGCACGAGCAACGCGCGGTCGTTGCCGGATGACGGCACGGTGTCGAGGTGGCCGCCGAGGATCACCCGCTCCGCGCGACCGAGGTTCGTACGGGCGACCACGGTGTTGCCGTCGCGGATGACCTCGAGGTGCTCGCACGCGCGGAGCGCGGACTCGACGCGATCGGCCAGGGCGGCTTCGTGCGTGGAGACACTGGGCGTCTCGATGAGCTCGCGGGCGAGCTGCAGCACATCCGCACGGAGATCCATGGGGATAGCCTGCCATGTGGGGTGCATTCGGATTCCCGCCACGCGGGTCGGTAGCGTTCTCGCCATGACGGCAGCATCAGCACACGGTCTGGCCACCTACGCCGGCACAACCCTGCTCGACGCGTGGTACCCAGCCCCGGCGCTCAGTGCGACACCAGCACCAGTCGCAGATCTCGCAGCAGGTGCACGCTTCGACGATCTTCGTGACGTGCACGTAAGGGCGATCACCACCGGTATCACGAGTCTCGACGACGCACCGGTCGATGCCGCGGACGCATATCTGCGACTCCATCTCCTGAGTCATCGACTGGTGAAGCCGCGAAGCATCAATCTCACCGGCATCTTCGGCCTGCTGAGCAATGTGGCGTGGACGAGCATCGGACCGATTGCGATCGACAATCTCACGCACGTGCAGGTGAAAGCTCGAGCGCGCGGCGTCCAGATCAACGTGTACGGCGTCGACAAGTTCCCGCGGATGGTCGACTACGTCGTGCCGAGCGGAGTTCGGATCGCAGACGCTGACCGCGTCCGACTCGGTGCCCACCTTGCCGAAGGCACCACGGTGATGCATGAGGGATTCGTGAACTTCAATGCCGGCACACTCGGCACCTCGATGGTGGAAGGCCGTATCTCCGCAGGTGTCGTCGTCGGCAATGGCTCGGACATCGGTGGCGGATCGTCGATCATGGGCACACTCTCGGGCGGTGGCCAGGAAGTCATCACCGTCGGCGAGGGCTGCCTGATTGGTGCGAACGCCGGTATCGGCATCTCGTTGGGCGACGGGTCGGTCGTCGAGGCTGGTACCTATGTCACAGCTGGTTCGAAGATCACCCTGCCCGACGGCGACGTGGTGAAAGGTCGCCAACTCTCCGGTGTCCCGAACCTGCTGTTCATCCGCAACTCCGTCACCGGCGCGCTCGAAGCGCGGCCGCGTACCGGCACTTGGGGCGGACTGAACGCCGCGTTGCACAGCAACGACTGATGCGCAGCGTCTGCGTCTTCTGCGCGTCGAGCACTCGTATCGACGATCGCTATCTCCGACTTGCTGCCGAGATCGGACAAGGCGTGGCGACGGCCGGCTACCAGTTGATCACCGGCGGTGGCAGCGTCTCGATGATGGGTGCGGTTGCTCGAGCCGCCCGTGCTGCGGGTGGGCACACGGTCGGTGTGATTCCGCAAGCACTCATCGACATGGAAGTTGCCGATCACGACGCGGATGAACTTGTTGTCACGCCCGATATGCGAACCCGCAAGGCGGAGATGGATCGGCGAAGCGATGTGTTCGTCGCGCTGCCCGGGGGCATCGGAACACTCGAGGAACTGACGGAGGTGTGGACTGCGTTCACCCTCGGCATGCATGCGAAGCCGGTGATCGTGGTCGATCCATGGGGTGACTACGCGGGGCTGCGTGAGCAGATCGCGCATTTGGTTCGCACGGGCTTCATGCGTCAATCGGCCGCTGATGCGATCCACTGGGCTGACAGTGTCGAAGGTGCGCTCAGGATCATCGATGCGCATGCGAAAACAGTCGAGGGCCCCGTCGCCACTCACTTCGACGAGGCCCTCGAGCCGTAGACCTGATCAGGCGTTGGAGCCAGTGGTCGATGCGGTTGCAGTCGGCGCCGGAACCGGGCGCGCTGCATGGTTGTGGATGTCGATTGCGGTGGCGACGCCGGAGGCGACAGTGCCGTGGAGCTCCACGACATCGTCCTTCACGAATGCAGAGGCCTTCACAGCAGCCCCATTGCGGTCGATGCGCGCAGTCGGCGAGATGGTCCACGACCACTCGACGCCGTCATCACTCTTCACAACCATGGTGGAGTCCGTCGCGGACACGACCTTGCCGGACTGCTGGCGAACCGTGACGTAGGTGACCTTGCCGGTTGCATCAGACGTTGCGATGACGCCTTCGTTGTGGAGCATGCGACCTCGCGCGACTCCGTTCGGCATGCCGTGATCGCCGTCCATGTCGCCCATGCCGTGGCCGTGGCCACCCATCATGCCGCGACCGTCGGCGTCCATCATGCCCATGCCGCCCACGCGGCCGACAACGTTGCCGTTCGGGCCCTGCGTATTCGACGTGGGGAACCCGTTCTGATGTGCGCCACCTCTGGCGATTGCCGGGCCGGCGACGAGCGTGCCTGCGACGGCGAGGGTTGCGATGCTGCCCGCGATCACCGCGGAGCGTCGTGACATCTTCATGGAGTTGCCTTTCCTCTCAATGTCGACCAGCCCTCATTGGTCCTGAACCGATCTGGTTCGTTGCTGGAAGCACACCACACGCACGTCAGGGACACCGTCGGGAATCGTCGCGGTTTCGGTGAAGGTTCCTTGGAGTTGCCTGTGAAGCCTGGGGCTCCTGACGTCGGCAACCGTGCGGTCGGCGAACGTGGGTATCTGTGTGACACTTCCGGCATGCAGCTCGTGGATCCCGGTGATGGCCGAATGCGTTGCGCGTGGTCGGTCTCCGCACCCGACTACATCGCCTACCACGACGCTGAGTGGGGCGTCCCAGTGGCGGGCGATCGCGCATACTTCGAGCGCTTGACCTTCGAGGCGTTCCAGAGCGGCCTGTCGTGGCTCATCATCATGCGCAAACGACCGGCGTTCCGTGCCGCATTCGCCGACTTCGATCCCGAGATCGTCGCGACGTTCTCCGATGCGGATCTTGCGCGGCTGATGGCCGACGAGCGGATCGTCCGGAACCGTCGCAAAATCGAGGCGACGATCACGAACGCGCGGGCGCTGTGCCGGCTCCGTGACGCCGAAGGTGACGGCGCTCTCCACGACCTGATCGCGCGGCATCGGCCGACGGAGGCCGAACTCGAGGCCGAAGGCTTTCGCCGCCCGCCGCGCAGCCTCAGCGATCTGCCGACCCAGACAAACGCGTCCCGAGCCCTCGCGAAGGCGCTCAAGCGCCACGGATTCGTGTTCGTGGGTCCGACGACGCTGTATGCGGGGATGCAGGCGAATGGCCTCGTGGACGACCACCTGGTGGGCTGTTTCCGGAGGGGCCCGTCCCCAGCCTGATGGGCGATTTCAGGGGGGCGTAGGTCCTACGGAATAATGGTGCACTCGGCGCTCCAGCGCCCTGACGAAAGGCAACACAATGGCGGCAATGAAGCCCCGTACCGGCGACGGACCCATGGAGGTCGCAAAGGAAGGGCGCGTCATCGTGATGCGAGTTCCGCTCGAGGGCGGTGGCCGCCTGGTCGTTGCACTGACTCCTGATGAGGCCCGGGACCTCGGCGGCCAGCTGAGCAACGTCGTCCCCGCTTGACGAAGATCCACGAGAGGACCCCGATTCGTCGGGGTCCTTTTCATTCCTCCGGTGGAAGGTGGACGCCGACGAGCAGGCCGTCGCCGACGACGAGCATCGCCGACAGCAGCCGGTCGTCGTCGGCCACCCGGTGCGAGAAGAGCCGACGGGCGACCGTCGCCGGGTCCCGCTGCGCGGGGTCCCCGACCTTGTTGTCGCCGAAGATGTTCGACACCGCGAAAATCCCGCCGCGACGGAGCAGTCGCAGCGATTGGTCGAGCATCGGATTGAGTGCCGACGGCTCGACGTTCAGCAGCACGAGGTCGTAGCCGGCGTCCTCGAGCTTCGGCAAGATGTCCGACGGGCGCCCGGCGATCAATCGCACACGCGGGGTAGGCACGTCGACTGAAGCGAGGATTTCGCGGGCGATCCGGTGGTGTTCGCCTTCGACATCGATCGAGGTCAGTTGTCCGTCGAGGCGCAGTCCCTGCAGCATCCAGAGCGCAGTGACGCCGGTACCGGTTCCGATCTCGACGATGTTGCGGGCATGCGTCATAGCGGCCAGCAGGCGGAGCGCAGCACCTGCGGCTGGCGAGATCGCCGTGACACCGAGTTCCTCTGCACGCTGACGGGCCTCGACGATCGCATCGGTTTCGGGGGTGAACGTTTCGGCGAAATCCCAGGTCGCCTCAGTGGGGACCGGCCACAGCGGTTCGTCTACGTACACGTCGATGAGACTAGTGAGCGAGCACCGGTCGATGCGGGAGGCGCGGCGTGTTCGACTCCTGCAAGAAGTGGTCCACGGTTCGGTTAGGCGGACGGTGCAGAGATGTACGGGATGGTGCGCGGTTGCACACTGCTGTCATGACGTTTGAGCCTGAACACATGCAATCACTCGATACCCCACCGGCCACCGCGTGGGCTGCTCCCGCACCAGCGCCGATCGCTCCTCCGAGCCGTTGCCCGATCGCAGGCATCATTGCGATTGCACTTGTCGCCGGTGGTGCCGGTGCGGCCGTAGACCGAGCATTGTTCCATCGCGAATCCTCCAGCAGCGCATCGCTGCAGCAGTTGGCACAGACCTCGGTCGATCGCCCGAACGGCTCCATCGCTTCACTCGCTGCAAAACTCACCCCGAGCGTGGTCGCGATCAAAGTCGACGGGTATCAGGGAAGTGGCACGGGCTCTGGTTTCGTCATCAAGTCCGATGGATTCATTCTCACGAACCATCACGTGGTGGCCGGCGTCGGTGACAATGTCAGAATCACCGTGGTCTTCGCCGATGGCTCGACGGCCCGTGGAAAGGTCGTGGGGACCAACTCCGCATACGACCTTGCAGTGGTGAAAGTGGATCGCACGGGGCTCCCCGCAGTGACGCTCGGCAACAGCGACAACGTGGTCGTCGGGGATGCAGTGATCGCGATCGGTTCGCCGCTCGGACTGCAGTCGACGGTGACGAGCGGCATCATCAGCGCACTGAACCGGCCGGTGACGACCGGTGACATGAATGCCACCTCGTACATCAGTGCAATGCAGACCGACGCCGCCATCAATCCCGGCAACTCCGGCGGCCCGCTGATCGACGGCAGTGGGGCCGTGATCGGCATCAACTCGGCGATCGCCACGCTCGGCTCGACATTCGGTGGTGAGAGCGGCTCGATCGGCCTCGGATTTGCGATCCCGATCAACCAGGCCAAGCGGATCGCCGAGGAGATCATGCAGACTGGTACGTCGAAGGTGCCGGTGATGGGCATCGGCATCGATATGAACTACTCCGGTCTCGGTGCACGGGTGGGGAGCGTGCGCTCCGGCGAAGGTGCTGCAAAGGCTGGTATCAAGTCCGGCGACGTGATCACCAAGGTCAACGGCAAGCCGGTCGCGGATGCCACCGAGTTGATCGTGGCGATTCGTAGTCATCTCCCCGGCGATACGGTGAAGGTCACGCTCGGCAGCGGCAAGCAGTTGTCGGTCCTCCTGGGTGCGGACACCGCGACGAACTAAGTACGATCGTCGCATGTTCTTCGACATCGGCATCGGCGAGTTGCTCATGATCGGCGTCGTCGGGCTCATCATTCTGGGGCCCGACCGATTGCCATCGGCGGCCGCCCAGGCGGCACGTGTCCTCCGCCAGTTGCGCGAACAACTGTCGGATGCGCGCGCCACCATCATCGAGGCTGCGGACATCGATCCCGCCACCTTGAAGGATCTCGCCGATCTTGATCCCCGCTCGATCGCGCGTGAGGTGACGAAGCCGATCACCGATGTGCAGAAGCAGGTGGACCGGGCCACCGACCTGCGCGATATCTCCTAGTCGAGACCGAACAGCACGAGCTCGCTGAGCGGATGTCGTTGCCGCACAGACACCTCGCGCTCCAGGAACGGTGTGTCGAGTTGCTCAGGTGATGCAACCCGGCCGACAGCCAGGATCACGACCGGAGCGATGTCGTCGGCCAGCGCGAGATCAGACGCAACGTTCGCGCGATCGAAGCCACCCATCTGGTGCACGTGCAGACCCATGGCGTGCGCTTGCACGGTGAGGAGTGAGACCGCCAGCCCGAGGTCGTACCGCGCGCTGTGGTTGTCCTTGCCTTCGGGGGTCTTCGTGACGGCGGCGGCCAGAATGAGTGCAGACGCGTTCGGTGCCCACACGTTGTTGCCCGGGTTGAGGGTTGCGACGAAGCCGTCGAATTGGGGGGTGCCGCGATGGGCGATCGCGAAGCGCCAGGGCTGCAGATTGTTCGCTGACGGCGCCCAGCGGGCGGCCTCCATCAGGGCGAGTGCCTGCTCCGGGTCGAGGACATGTGTCGGGTCGAAGGAGCGAGGGCTCCAACGCTCGGCGATGAATTCGTGGACGGGAATGGCGGTGTCTGCGCGCTTCATGGTCACTTCTTCGTCGGGGATACGTTCAGGCTCATCCCCACGAGACCGCGAGGACGATTGAGTAACGCATCGGCGACGCCGAATATTGCCTCGGCTGCGGGGGAGTCCGGGGCCTCGAGGACCAGCGGCCGGCCGGAATCGCCGCCCTCGCGGAGGCGCACGTCGAACGGCACCTTCGTCAGCAGCGGAGTTTCGGTGCCGAGTTCTCGGGTGAGCACGTCCGCCACGATCGAGCCGCCACCGAAACCGAAGAGGTCCATCGGTTCGCCGCAGTGCGGGCAGGGCGTACTCGACATGTTCTCGATGACACCGATGACCTTCTGATGTGTCTGCTGGCCGAGCATGCCCGCACGGACCGAAACTTCGGCAGCAGCCGGCTGTGGGGTGGTGACAACGATGATCTCCGAGTTCGGCAGCAGTTGTGCCAGCGAGATGGCAACGTCGCCAGTGCCCGGCGGGAGATCCAGGAGCAGCACGTCGAGGTCGCCCCAGTAGAAGTCGGAGAGGAACTGCTGCAGGACGCGATGCAGCATCGGTCCCCGGTATGCGACGGGCTGCGAGACGCCGCCCGGTTTGAACGGCAGCATCGAGATGGCTTTGACGCCGTGTGCCTGCGGCGGCATGAGGAAGCCTTCATCGACCTTCGTCGGCAGATCCGTGATGCCGAGCATGCGCGGAATCGAGTGTCCGTATACGTCGGCGTCGACGATGCCGACCTGCTTGCCTCGGGTCGCCATGGCGACGGCGAGATTCACAGTGAGCGATGACTTGCCGACGCCACCCTTGCCGGAGGTGACGGCGATGACGCGGGTGAGTGATCCCGCTTTCGCGAATGGAATGTCCTTCGTCGGGCCCTGCAGTTTCTCGCGCATCGCGGAGCGCTGCGCATCGGTCATCACACCGAGTTCCACTTCGACGTTGGTGACGTCGTCGACCGCTGACACCGCGGCGATGACCCGGTTGCTGATGGTGTCGCGCATCGGGCATCCACCGACAGTGAGCAACACCTTCACGGCGACCGTGCCGCCCTCAATCCGCACCGACTCGAGCATGCCGAGTTCGGTGATGGGGCGGTGGATCTCGGGGTCTTCCACCTTGGCCAGTGCGGCATCTACAGCTGAACGATCAACAGTCACGCGCCCATCGTAGAGGCGTAGGAAACGGCCGCCGAATCTCCGGCGGCTTCGTCTCAATGGCTGCTATTCAGGCTTGGTCTGTTCCTTCAACGCATCGAGGCGTTCCTGCAGTTCATCGAGCAAGTCGCTGAGTTCGCCGCGAACGAAATCGCGAGTTGCCACTTCACCGATGCCCACGCGCAGATCTGCGATTTCGCGGGACAGGTACTCGGACTCGGCCATGATCCGCTCGGTACGGTCGCGGTCGTATTGCGACTGAACACGATCGCGATCTGCCTGTCGGTTCTGCGCCAACAGGATGAGCGGCGCGGCATACGACGCCTGCAGTGAGAGGAGCAGGGTGAGGAAGATGAACGGGTAGTTGTCGGGACGCAGGTCCGCCGGCGCGAACATGTTCCACAACACCCAGGCGACGATGAAGACAGTCATGTACGCGATGAAGCGCCATGAACCGATGAAGCGGGCAACCCGCTCGGACACCTTGCCGAAGGTCTCCGAGCTGAAATCGCGACGCCAGGTGCGACGGGTGCCGGTGGGGACGTCGAGGCGTGGGCCACGTGGTGTGCTGTTAGCCATCGGATCCCTCCTCTGCATCCTTCGTGCGCCAGTCCTCGGGCAGCATGTGGTCGACGAGGTCGTCGACACTCACTGCACCGAGCAATCGATTCGTCTCGTCGACGACGGGGAGCGCGACCAGGTTGTAGGTCGCGAAATAGCGGGCCACATGCTGCAGTGGTGCATGCGGGCTCACCGGTTCGAGTGCGGTGTCGAGCACATTGCCGATCAGTGTCGACGGTGGTTCGCGCAGCAGTCGTTGGAAGTGCGCGACACCGATGTAGCGACCGGTTGGCGTCTGCACCGGCGGACGTACTACGTACACCTGAGCAGCGAGCGATGGCGACAACTCGGGGTTGCGCAGACGTGCGAGTGCGTCGGCAACGGTGGCATCGGGCGTCAGCACCACCGGCTCGGTGGTCATCATGCCGCCGGCGCTGTAGTCGCCGTAGGTGATGAGTCGACGCAGATCTTCGGCATCCTCAGGATCGAGGTTGTCGAGGATTTCCTCGGCCCGCTCGGCCGGCATCTCCTTGAGCAGGTCGGCTGCGTCGTCCGGATCCATCTCCTCGATCACGTCTGCGGCGCGCTCGTCCTCGAGCAAGGACATGAGTTCGACGCGCTCCTCCTCCGGCATCTCCTCGAGGACGTCGGCAAGCCGTTCGTCATCGAGTTCGCGGGCGACGTCGAGTCGACGTTGTGAACCGAGTTCGCGGAGCACGCCGACGACGTCCGCAGGGCGGAGGTCTTCGATCGACTGCACGAGGTTGTCCGCCGGCTGGTTTGCTGCGGGCAGTGAGAGTCCACTGACTGCATCCCATGTCACGGTGGACGTTTCGCCGCGGCGGCGCAGACCGCCCCCGCCGCTGCGAACGAAGACGCGCGTGGCGAGCCAGTCGCGGGTGCGCGGATCGAATTCGATGGCGATGTCGAGGATGGTGACGTCCTCATTGCTGCCGGTCATCGTGACCTTGCGATCGAGCAATTCGCCGAAGACGAGCGTCTCGTTTGCGCGCTTCTGGAAGCGGACGAGATCGACCTTGCCGGTGACAACCACCTGACCGGGCTCGATATTGGTCACCCGCCCGATGGGCAAGAAGATGCGGCGGCGGGTGCCGACCTCGACGATGATGCCGAGCGCTCGAGGGGCCTGCCCGGATCGGAGCAGCACGACGACGTCGCGGACCTTGCCGACGGGATCACCCAGGGGGTCGAAAACTCCGGTGCCGACGAGGCGCGCGACGTACACACGCGTTGCCTGCATCGTCACAGGCTAAGGGTACCCCGCAAAACCCATACGATTCCCCCGTGAATTCGCTCTTCAACGTCCGCTTCTTCGGCTCTGCGCTGGTGACCCTCTTCGTCATCATGGATCCGCCGGGCGTGGTGCCCATCTTCCTTGCCCTTGCGGGGAGCAAGTCGAAGGCAATCAGGGCCAAGTTGGCGTTGCAGGCGACCGCGGTGTCCTTCTCCGTGATCGTCGCGTTCGCCCTGCTCGGCGAGCAGGTGCTTCGCTACTTGAAGATCTCGATGCCGGCGCTGCAGGGCGCAGGTGGCTTACTCCTCCTCCTCATCGCGTTGCAGTTGCTCATGGGTGCCGAGCAGCCCCAGAACGAAGGGGAGCAGGGGGTGAGCCTCGGCATGGTGCCGCTTGGGACGCCGCTGCTTGCGGGTCCCGGCGCAATCGTCGCCACCCTCATCTATGCGCGACAGGCGGACAGCACGGCCAAATGGGTCTCGCTCGGCGTCGCCGTGGTCGCGATTCACGTCGTCATCTACTTCGCAATGCGCTTCTCCGGCGTCATTGCGAAGATCGCCGGCAAAGGTGGCATCTCCGTCTTCGCCCGCGTCATGGGACTGCTCCTCGCGGCGATCGGTGTGCAACTGCTCGCCGATTCCGTGCAAGGGTTCATCGCGGCCGGCTGATGGCACGCGTCATCGCTGTTGCCAACCCGCGCACCGGCTCGGGCAAGACGACCACGGTTGCATCGCTCGGCGCGATGCTCGTGGATCTCGGCATGTCGGTGCTCGTTGTGGATCTCGATCCGCAGGCGTCACTCACCACTCGACTCGGGGTGGATGCGGAGCGAATTGCGAGCTCCCTCTATGACGTCATCATGCTCGGCGAGCGAGCCGTTGATGCCATGGTCGACACCGATGCTCGCGTCGATCTGCTTCCCGCAGCGTTGGAGCTCAGCGGCGTGGAAGCTGCACTCGTCACGCGATCAGGTCGGGAACAACTCGTGAAGGATGCGCTGCGCGAGGTGCGTGACGACTACGACTTCATCCTGGTTGACTGCGCGTCGTCGCTTGGCATCCTCACGCAGAACGGCCTCTCCATGGCAGACCTGCTCCTCATCCCGATGACGGAGTACTCGCAGCGTGCGACGGCGCAGTTGCTCGAGTCAGTCGACGAGATCTCGAAGTTCGTGAATCCGTCACTCGAGGTGCTCGGTGTGCTGCCGACCAACGTGGACACGGTGTCTGCTCGACAAATCGTGGAATCCGTGCAACAGGAACACGGACTTCCCGTGCTGCCGCATATTCCGAGTGGCAGCAGGGCGTTGAACGCCTACCGGGAATTCGCGAAGACGCTCATCACTCGCTAGCGGGCTTGCCGCCCCGCGTTCGCCGACGCGGTGTACGCGGCTGTCGCGGTTCGCGAGGCTTCTCAGCCGCCGCTTCCGTGCGCGGCGCTCGAGCAGGACGCTCGCCATCACGACGCGGACGATCCGATCGCTCGCCATCACGACGCGGACGATCGGTGCGTCGACCATCGCCGCCG
>CAXBQV010000023.1:0-20823 GCA_963978265.1 uncultured bacterium
CGCGCTGCTGTTCAGCGCGACCGCCGGTGGGATCGACAGCACGAGCGCCGAGAGCGCGGTTACACCACGCCTCAACGCCCGTGCCGTCAACCGCGTCATGGCGCTACGCGTTGGAGGTGGCGGCGTCGCGCTGCGTCTCGCTGAGCGTCCATGTGAGTGCTGCAGAGAGACCCTGGATGGTTCCCGCTGGCAGGACGCCATTCACCGAGGTTTCATCATTTGCCGTGCTGTTCGGCAGCGACACAGAGAACTGCAGATGGAGCACACCCGAATTCGCCGCAAGCGCTGTGACACCACTGAAGTTCTTATCACTGCCGAGTGTCGCCAGCGGGGAGGTCAGCAGCGTCGTCTTGGTTCCTGAACACGTGCCATCGGCTGCGGTCCAGCCACCACTGCAGTCGGAGACAACGAGCTGCAGGCCCTTGGTCTCACTCGACGTCAAGATCGAAGGCGTGGCATCTGATACCTTCAAACGAAGCGTCTTCGAAGCAAGCGAACCAGTATTGGTGTAGTCGACATAACGGTTGACGACGTCGCCGGGCGCCATGTCCGCGATCGTCGAGGCAAAGCCGACACCGTTGTTCGTCTGGGTGATCTTCAGGGTCCCGGCAGTGATCCCGTGCGGACTGTCGTTCTTCGACTGCGCCTGTAGGAGTGCGGATACGGATGTTGTGGACAAGCTCAATCCGAGCAGCCCGGTCACTGCAAGCAGTGAGAGCTTGGTAACGCCACGAATGTTGGATGTTGCTTTGCGCATCAGCGCCTCATTTCATTGGGTGATGGAATCCGGCGTCGCGAAGTCCCTGCGCCGCCGGTCTTGCATCTCGATCGCAATGAGCACTATCAGCCCCAATGCACACACACTGCCGAGAACTTTGGGTGACCCGAAGTCAGCGATGACATAGCCGAACTTCGGGATCGCGAAGAGGACCCGTTCCACCGAGGTCAAGGTCGGAACCAGGACCGGATCGTCCGACATCGGATTGGCATCGCCTTTCGTGACGAGTACCAGCCCTGATTCGGACGTCGCGATGCTCACAAGCCGGTGGGCCTCGATGTCGTCGTCCTTCGGATGGAAAAGCAGTGCCACATCACCGGCCGCAAGTGAGGTCGCCGGAACAGCGCGAACCAGCACCGCATCGCCAGGATGGATGCCGGGTTCCATACTGCCGGTACGGATGATGCGCACGGCGACTCCGACGTAGGAGTGCAGCACGGCCGGCATCGACAGCAACAGCACTGACATCAACACGAACGGTGTTGCGACCCATTTCGCTGCTGCTGACATGATCGGCCCTCTTTCGATTGGAGCCGATTGTTCGGGAGCGCTTTCACACACCATGCACAATGACTTCAGTCATCACTTACAGCGGGCGATACACCTGTGGTTTGCCCTACGCGATTCGCTCAGATACTGCACATTGCGTGCGCAGATCGAAAGAATCCTCTGATCAGTACACGCTTATGCGTGCGCCGTCGAAGGCACCATCGTCGTCAACAGACAGTGAAATGCGGGCACGCAGCCCTCGCGTCGTGCCATCGGCACAGCGGACTTCAGATGCCGTGTCCGTGACGTGCAAACCGGTCGCGGCCATGAGGCGGATCATTTGCACTGCCTCGTCCTGCGGCACCAGACCCGTTGGTCCCGCTGCCAGCAGGAAGAACTGGCCGATCACGTCATCCGGCTGCCAACCGAAGAAGTCTCGGTCACTCGGGTGAATCGAGGTCACACGGAGGTGTGCGTCGTACTCGAGTGTGACGATGTGGTCGAAGACTTCGCCATCGAAGCGATAGCCGGCACTGCGAACAGTCGTGATCAGCCGGGGACCATCACCGTTATCGCCGAGCTTCTGCCGCAGTCTGCTGATCTGCACTTCGACAGCGTGTCCGTCACCCACCCAGTGGGTTCCCCAAACGGTCTTGAACAAGTCCTCGCGCGAGAGCACGACACCGGGGCTCGAGGCGAGGAGCACGAGCAACTCGAATTCCGACCGCGTGAGCAATACTTCGGCATTGCGCATGAAGACGCGACGTGAATCAACTTCAATGCGTAAGTCTCGGAATTCGAGTATTCGAGGGATTCGGTGAGGGCTGGTGCGTCTTGGATCCGGTGATTGCGGCGGACACACAGACCCTCCCGTTTTTCATTTCCACTACAGCGTGAAACCTAATTATCGGAACGAAGCGGAACAGATCAGAAACGGACGGTGAAGGTTCTCGGTTTCCTCTCAAATGAAGGCACGCAAATATGACACGTCTGTCTGGAGTTGGATTTTTATGCAGGCCTCAGCCGACGAATTCAACGTTGTGCTGTCTCGAAAGATCATGCGCACACTTTGGAGCCGAACAACCGGCACAGAGCAACACCTGCTCGACGCAACGATCGTCGCTGCACGCCTCAAATGTCTTTGTGGGCGCTGCGCAAACCTCGCAGGTGCCGATGAGCTTCGTGTCGGGTGAGAAGTCGATCGTCATGCGTCCGTCGAACGTATACAGCGATCCTTCCCACAGGCCGCTGTCACCGAACGAAGCGCCATAGCGAACGATGCCGCCCTCAATCTGGTACACCTCAGAGAATCCGCGATTCTTCATGAGCACGGACAGGATTTCGCAGCGGATGCCGCCGGTGCAGTACGTCACGATCGGTCGGTTCTTCAGGTGGTCGTACTTTCCGCTCTCGAGCTCGGACACGAAGTCGCGGGTGGTCACCGTGTCGGGCACAACCGCGTCCCTGAACCTGCCAATCTTTGCTTCGAAGGTGTTGCGGCCATCGAAGAACACGACGTCATCCCCCCGCGCGGCGACCAGCGCGTCGACGTCCGCCGGCTTCAAGTGCGTGCCGCCACCCACGACGCCGTCGAGATCCACTTTGAGCTCGTCTGCCGCGCCGAATGCCACCAGTTCCTTGCGCACTTTCACACTGAGCCGCGGGAACTCGTCTCCTGTTCCTGCCGACCATTTGAAATCGATCTTGCTGAACCCCGGGTACTCCTTCGTCTTCTTCACGTAGGTCTTCAACGACTGCATGTCGCCGCCGAGGGTGCCGTTGATGCCGTGTTCCGAGATGAGGATCCGCCCCTGCAATCCCAGCGACTCGCAGAGGTCCCGTTGCCACAGTCGAACCGCCTGCGGATCGGCCACCGGGGCGAAGCCGTAGTAGAGGATCACCTTCTGCACGGCGCTCAGAGTAGCCGCGACACGCCGATGATTTGCCTATATTTGCTAGTAGATTACTAGACAATAGACTGTGGGTAGCTGAATGGAGTTCACATGCAGGTTCTGTGGTTCGCGATTGCGGGTCTTCTCGCCCAGCTCGTCGATGGCACGCTCGGCATGGGTTTCGGCATTACATCCAGCACCGCGCTCGTGATCCTCGGTGCGACGCCTGTAGCTGCAAGCGCCGCGGTGCACTTCGCAGAACTCGGCACCACGCTTGCATCCGGCGCGAGTCACTGGCGCGCCGGCAATGTCGACACGCGCGTCGTGAAATGGCTCGGCATCGGAGGTGGCGTCGGCGCGTTCGCTGGCGCGACGGTGCTGTCGCAGGTCTCCCTCTCCGGCGCAAAGACCGCCATGAGTTCGATTCTGCTCTTGCTCGGATTCGTCCTGGTTGCGCGCTTCGGTTTCAATGCACGATTGATTCCACAGATTCAGGGCAAGCCCCGCGCGAAGATGTTGATTCCGCTCGGCGTGTTCGCTGGCTTCTTCGATGCATCGGGTGGCGGCGGCTGGGGCCCGATCACGACGCCGACGCTGCTCAGCGTCAGCGATCAGACAAAACCGCGAACCGTCGTCGGCACGGTCAGCGCTTCCGAATTCATCGTTTCCGCTTGCGCCAGCCTCGGATTCGTCCTCGGCGCCTCGACAAGCGGGCTCGACTGGCAAGTGATCGCCGGCCTGCTTATCGGTGGAGTGCTGATGGCGCCATTCGCAGCAGTCGTTGCGGGCCGGCTGCCCCACGCACCATTCGGGGCACTCATCGGCGGCATGGTCATTCTCACGAACGGACGCACGGTGTTGCTGGCGTTGGGCGCACCGGGCGGACTGATTCCGTGGTTCGTCGCTGTGATTGCAATTGCCGCGGTCACACTTTCGTGGCGGGCTTGGCAGCGTGAGCGTCGAGTCGGCGTCGAAGCATCGGTATTCGAGGCCGCCGACGACTACACGGAACCGCGCGAGGCCTAGTCCGACTTCTTGGATGGGTACGAGTAGCGCTCACCGAGGGTTTCGCGGTACTTGCCTTCATCGAACCGCAGGCCGAGCATCCTGCAGATGCGCTGTGCGGGCTCTGAACTTGTGGTGAAGTCCTCGTAGGTCACGTGCACGCTGTGATCGGGATGCGTGGCAGCGTAATCGCGGACCCATCCTTCGAACCGCTCGAGGTTCTTGCGCGCTTCGGCGCGATCATCGTCGGACATCTCGGCCCACCAGGCACCGGCCATGGTCTTGTCGAGGTCGCGGGTGAGGAACACGATCGCGCCTGGAGGTCGGATGGAGCGCAGCCAGTCGAGTTTCGCTTGGTAGTCCTTCTCCGTCATCCGGTACCACCAGCGGATCTCCTTGAACCCGACGGTCTTCGGAATCGGGCGCGTCGGATACAACTGATTGAGAATCGCGCGACGCACATCGCGGCGCCATCGCCAGATCGAGAACTCGTGCGACCCGTACCACGGGCTGGCGGAGCTGTGGCGGTTGCCGTAGTTGAGTTTCGTGGCGGCGAGCAGTCGCTCGTCGGCGTCGGCCAGCGGAAGCGGGAACAGGTAGTTCTCACCTTTGAGATCGCAGCCGGGGAGTTTCGAGAGATACCCGGTGAGCAGCGTGGAACCGCTCCGACCGTACGTGACGACGTACAGCGATCGCATCTTGCTCACATTGAAGTACGGCGGCAGCACTGCACCGAGCAGCACGCGGAACCAATAGGGCATCTTCAATCGACGCGTGATGTAACTCGCAGCGAGCGCTGGATTGTTGATGGCGCCGTGCAATGCGTGGAGTACGTGGTGACCGATCACAGTGTTGCCGAAACTACCGTCTTCACAACGGCTGCGAGGTCACCGACACCACTCACGGTGATCTCTGCTTCCGTCGGGGCTTCGTAGTCCTGACCGACACCCGTCATGTTCGGGATGTTGCCCTGTCCCGCCTGCCGGTAGAGCCCCTTCGGGTCCCGCTGCATGCAGACTTCCAGTGGCGTATTCACGTGGATCTCGACGAAATCACCGGCATTGAAGCGGGCGCGCACCGCATCGCGATCGGAGCGGTATGGGGAGACGAGGCAGACGAGCACCATGAGTCCGGCGTCATGCATGAGGCGCGCAACTTCACCGACGCGACGCACGTTCTCGGCACGGTCCTCCGGGGTGAACCCGAGGTCCTTGTTCAGCCCCAGCCTGATGTTGTCGCCATCGAGGATGTAGGTGTGGATACCGCGTGCGTGCAGTTCCTTCTCGACCTCGTTTGCGATAGTCGACTTCCCGGAACCGGGCAGGCCCGTGAACCACAGCACCTTCGCGTCATGGCCCATGAGCGTCGTGCGGCGAGCCGCATCGGAGTCGAAGGCCTGCGCATGCACGTTCTGGCCACGACGGAGGTCGTGCAGCATCATGCCCGCCGCGACGGTGTCACCGGTGATGCGATTGACGAGCAGGAAGGCGCCCGTATCGCGGACCTCTGCATAGCGATCCAGGAGGATCGGTGCGTCGGTTGCGATCTCGATGTGACCGATCTCGTTGATGTGCAGGTCCCGCGCGGCGTGACGGTGGCCGGACTCGACATCGACCTTGTCGCGGATGGTGGTGACCGTGGCGGGTACGCGGAGCGGACCGCTCACCAGTTCGTAGGTGCGACCGCGAGCAAGCGGCTGCTCGCTCAACCACACGACCTCCGCTGAATAACGGTCGTTGGGCGTGCGTGTCTCCCCTGCTTGCACGAACAGGTCGCCACGTGCGGCATCGATCTCGCGGTCGAGCGTGACCGCCACGGCCTGTCCCGCAGCGGCCATTGTGCTCTCGGCGCCCGCAACCGTGATTGCCGAGATCTTCGCGCGCACACCGGTGCGACCGACGACGACCTCGTCGCCGACCTGTGCGCGACCGGACATCACCGTGCCCGCATACCCGCGATAGTTGCCCGCTGCGCGGAGGACCACTTGCACCGGGAGGCGGAAGCGGTCCGTCTCCGAATGATCGGTTGCTTCGACGGTGCGAAGCACATCCAGCAGCGTGTCGCCCGAGTACCACGGTGCAGCGTCGGAGTTGTGCGTGACAAAGTCGCCGCCGAGTGCCGAGACCGGCAGCGTGACGACCTTGGCGACACCCACCTCCGCCGCGGCTTCCTCCACCTTTGCACGGAGTTGGTTGTAGATGTTCTCGTTGAAGTCGACGGCGTCCATCTTGTTGACGGCGACAATCACGGTTCGCACGCCCATGAGTGCGCAGATGTAGAGATGGCGGAACGTCTGCGTGCGGACGCCGCGGGCGGCGTCGACAAGGAGGATGCCGACATCTGCGGTCGAGGCGGCGACGGCCATATTGCGCGTGTACTGCTCGTGTCCGGGTGCATCGGCGATGATGGCGCGCACACCGTTCTGCAGGTCGAGGTGACGGTAGGCAACGTCGATGGTGATGCCCTGCTCGCGTTCGGCCTCCAATCCGTCCGTCAGCAGCGAGAAATCGACTTCACCGGCAGGAATGATCGAGCCGGATCGGCGCGTCCACCGTGCGGACTCGAGGACGTCCTCGGGAACACTGAGGGTTTCGGCGAGGAGTCGGCCGATGAGCGTGCTCTTGCCGTCGTCGACGGAGCCGCAGGTCACGATGCGGAGCAGGGCTGCCATCAGAAGTAGCCCTCCATCTTCTTCGCTTCCATCGATGCGCTCTTCTCGCCGTCAATCAATCGACCGGCGCGCTCGGATAGCCGCGTCGTGACGAGTTCGTCGATGAGGTCGTCCGCGCTTGCGGCCGGACTCTCGACGGCGGCACACAACGGGTAGCAGCCGAGTGAGCGGAAGCGGATCACCCGCTGTTGCGGAGTCTCGCCGGACTCCAATGGGTACCGGTCGTCGTCGATCATGATGAGGGAGCCGTTGCGCTCCACAACCGGACGCGGTGCAGCGAAGTACAGCGGCACAACCGGAATGTTCTCGCGGCGCGTGTACATCCAGACGTCGAGTTCGGTCCAGTTGGACAGCGGGAACACCCGCATCGTCTGGCCTTCAGTCAGTCTCGTGTTGTACGTGTGCCACATCTCGGGCCGCTGTGAACGGGGTTCCCATCGATGTCCAGGCAGGCGCAAGGAGAAGATGCGTTCCTTGGCGCGACTGCGCTCTTCGTCCCGGCGTGAGCCACCGAGCGCCGCATCGAAGCCATGCAGGTCCAGCGCCTGACGGAGTGCGACGGTCTTCATGATTCGCGTGTACTCCTGCGTGCCCGCTGTGAACGGGGAGACGTTTTCCTCGACACCTTCACGATTCGTATGCACCAGAAGTTCGACGCCGTACTCCTTGGCGATGCGGTCTCGGAAACTGATCATGTCGCGGAATTTCCACGTGGTGTCGATGTGCAACAACGGGAATGGGATCGGTGCCGGTGCGAATGCCTTCCGTGCGAGATGGAGCATCACGCCGGAGTCCTTGCCGATGCTGTAGAGCATGACTGGCTTGTCGAAGGCAGCTGCGGTTTCGCGAATGATTTCAATCGCTTCGGCCTCGAGGACGTCGAGGATTTCCTGCGCTGGCATGGCCGAAACCCTATCAGCGGGGTTCGGCGCAACTCGCCTGTTCAGGCCGTTCCGAACCAATCGCGAACGATCGCACGACGACGCTCTGAATAGGCCGGAGACCGCTGCGGCAGCAGGTGCTCCACAGCCCGATCACCGCGCAGCAGTTCCGCCGTGATGTCATTCGTGAACTCCACATCATCCGCACGGGGTTCGCGGTCGACGAGACCGAGGATGCGTTCGGCGAACAGTCGGAACCGCAGGCGCACACGTGCGCCGGCATCGCGCCGAGCAGTTGGCGTCACATTGCGGATGCGCTCCGCCGCTTCCCGTGCACCGGTCCCCCATTGCTGCGCGACGCTGCGCGCCGCATGCGCCATCACCGAGCGCTCATCCTCGTCATCCAGCAATCGTTCGATGGTTTCCTGCAAGCCGACAGCGTCGTCGGGATCGACGACGACACCGACGCCCGCATCCTGCATCGCCATCGCTCGCGCACGCTGGTCATCGGTCGCATTGGTGGCGGGCACCAGCACTGTGGGCACACCACAGCCGACGAATTCGTGCGCAGCGTTGTAGCCGACTGAGGTGATGGCGAGGTCGACTGCTCCGAGATACGGGTACAGCGGGAAGATGCCGGAAACAGCATGCACTTCGGAATCGGAACGGTTTCGGCCGAGCGCATCCTTGGTTGTGAGCACGTTGACATTCGCACGACGTGCGATTTCGCGCATGATGCCGTCGAGCCCTTGGATGGCATTGCTACCGACGTTGAACAGCACCGTCAGCTTGCTTGGCTCGATGCCGAGTTTCGCAGCAGCTTCCGCGCGCGACAGCATCGAATGTGCGCTCGCCTGCGTGATGACGTCGACTCGTGCTGCGTCTGTACGTGCACGGGTGGGTCCGACATCCCGCGGGGAACCGAGATCGCCGGGTTCGATGACGAGGTCGAACATCGTGGAGTATGCGAGCGGCGCAGTGTTCGCATCCTCGCGCCAGACACCGCGGCGTACCCAGACACGCGCAGCTCCGAGTCGACGAAGTGCGTCGAGCAGGCCGACGTAGGGCACGACGCCGTCGAACACGACGACATCGGCATGCAGTTCTTCGGCGAGGGCCACGTTCCGGTCCCGGAGATAGCCACGATGCCACGCCCGCTTCCCGATCCACTTCGAGGTGTAGCTCGGGCAGTACTCGAGGGTGGCGCCTGCGGCGATCGCGACCGGTGCCGCCTGCGACAAGGTCATGATGTGGACGTCGCCGCCGAGCGCCTCGGCGATCGCCAATTGCCGGACGAGGTGGCCCATGCCGAAGCCGTTGCTCGTGATGAGCAGCACCGTGCGTTCAGGCATCGAGTCCACCGTCGGGACCCGCGACCGCTTGCGCTGCGAGTACGCCGTGGTCGACGAATGCGCGGGCCACGCGTCCGAAGACGTCGCTCACGTGCTGCGGTCGCAGACGGCGTGCCATGTCTGCTGCTGCCGCGCTCGCCGACGCATGCCAGCCGGTGTCCAGGAGGGCATGCATGAGTCGGTGGTCGTCGTCGTAGACGATGCCGGCCCCGCCCTGCAGGAGATGCGTGGATCCTGCGGTGGAACGTGCGAGCACCGGTTTGCCCATGCTGAGCGCAAGCACGAGCGCCCCGCTGTTGAGCGACGCCTTGTACGGCACCACAGCCACATCCGCCGCCGCGAACAGCAGCCCGACGTCCTCGGACAGCATGCGCTCTGGCAACACATGGATCGCCGGATGGATATCAGCGATGTCGAGTAATTCCCGCGTTCCTGCGTCCTCGCCTGCACTACCAGCGATGAGGAGCGTCGCCTTGCGCGGATGCTCGCGCGTGAACTCGTCAATGGTGTGCGCGAGTTCCAGCAGTCCCTTGTAGGGCTTGATGGCGCCGAGTACGAGGAGCACCTGCTCCCCGGGGGTGAACCCGAAGTGCTGTCTGGCCGCGGCGCGCGACATCCACTGCGGGTAGTAGCCCTGATAGCCGGGGTGTTCCACGCGCACAACTT
Organism: uncultured bacterium; assembly: GCA_963978265.1. GTDB lineage: Bacteria > Actinomycetota > Actinomycetes > S36-B12 > UBA5976 > JAKALQ01. The sequence continues at coordinate 9,735 of CAXBQV010000023.1, forward strand.
TCGACGCGGGAAGGTCGAAATAGGGACCAGCCATCTCGATGCTGTCCGGATTCATGATGTGCACCATGTCGGCACGCCCGACAATGCTCTCGCGGATGCGGACTTCGAGATCCTCGAAGACCGATTCATGGGGCAGCACGTTGTGCATGGTCCAGACAAGTTTGGTGCCCGCTGCCTGCACGGAATCAAGTTGCCGTTCGAAGGCGGCGACGCGCTTCTGCGCCTCCTCCCGGGTACTCGCGCCCGCGAGTCCCCCGTTGAGCCAGTGCAGGTGCAGCACCCGTTGGCGTACATGGTGCGCGGTGGTCACCACCCGCACCCCGTCCGCAACACTCGCAGCACCGATCGGAGCAATGTCGTGATCGGCCATCCCCATGGTGAGCAGCGCCTGGAACGGATTACCGATGAAGTGGGGTGCGAACACCCACGCCACTGCTTCGCGCGGCAGCGATGTCGATGCCTGCGTCATGCTCCACCGACGCTCTATCTGACGACGACCGGGAACCTTGCCCTCGAAGATCACAGTCGCACCGCCTGCCACCGACGTTCCGCTTGTTCGTATGCCGCGACGAAGTTCCGGCCGTTGGCCGCCCACGTCCGCTCGCGTCGAACCCATTCCGCGGCACTGCGCGCACGGTGCTGCATCGCCGCGGGTTCCTGCAGGCAGGCGATGGCGACGCGCGCGAGGTCGTCGGCATCCTCGGCGCGGTAGAAGAATCCACGCGGCTCGACGTCGTCCGCAACGATTTCGACGAGTGCCGGCAGATCCGACACGAGCAGCGGGATCTCCATTGCCATGGCTTCGAACGGCTTCATCGGCGACACAAGCCGCCCGGCGCGTTCATTCGTGCGCGGCACGACGAAGAGATCGATCTGCGCGTAGTACGCGGATACCTGATCGAACGGGATACTGCCTGTGAACACCACATGATCTGCAACACCGAGTTTTCGGGCAAGTGCTTCGAGCTGTTGGCGCCGCGCACCGTCGCCGACGAGCAGCACCTTCGCAGGGATCCCGGTCGCGCGGATCTTCGGAAGCGCGGCAATCATCGTTTCTTGCCCCTCGCGAGGATGGGAGAGGTTGCTGACGTAGCCGAGCACGTACGAGCCGGAAAGTCCCAGCGACGCACGAAGTACTTCGTCGCGCGGCTGTGGCGCCAAACGTTCGACGTCGACCGCGTTCGGGATGCCGGTCACCTTCTCGGCATCGATTCCGTGCCGCTCGATGATCTCGTCGCGCATCGGGCCCGACAGGGTGACGACGAAGTCCGCGGCGCGCATGCAGCGGGACTCGGTGGCATGCCGCTGATGGAAGTATGGCGCACGTTCCATGTAGCGCTTGTCGGACGTCCAGGTGGTCTCGAAGAACGATCGCACTTCGTACAGCCACGGAATGCCGAACCACTCCGCAACAGCACGGCCGACCAGCGCCGTCTCGAAACCGCGATGCCCGGAACCGATGTGGAGCACCGACGGTTTGTAGTCGAGCACGAATCGGGCAAGCGAGGTGGCGGCGAGATCGAGGTATTCGTGCACCGGCATCGATCCGAGTTTGGCGTTCGGAAGCAGGTGTTTGTAGGTGACGTCATCGACGGTGACGCTGTCCGGCGCCTGCTCCACGTTGATCACCGCGGGAAAGCCGGACATCGTCACGGCGACGATCTCGGTTCCGGTCGCCTGGACTGCGCGCAACGTTTCGTGACTGCGCGTGCAGAAACCATTGTGGAGATACGGCGCGGACTCCTTCGCGAGATACAGCACGCGCCTGGCCGCACCATGCTGGGCGGTCGTGGGTTTGGGAAGTGCGATCGACGGCAACCAATTGGGGTGCACTTCCCACACACGTCCACGCAGCCGATCTGCGCGCGCGATGTCGGACGGAAGCCGGGTGAGGCGCGCCAATCTGTCGGCGAGCGAGTAGGCGGCGTCGAAGTCTCCGACCTTGCCGTATGCGCTGATCACCACCCGCGCACTCCGCGACAGCGGGTACTCGTGCCGGACATGCGGGGCAAGCGTGCGGATGACACCGTCCCAGTTCTGACGCGATACCTGAAACCTCGCAATCGCAAGGCGCGGTGTCCCGACGACCAATCGCAGCATCCCCGACGCAGCACGGCGGACAGCCGGCCAGGCGGTGCGAATCGACCGGATGCGGGCATCGTTGCGGAGGCGTTCGATCACCTTGCCCATGCCCGCCTCCCGGATGCTGCCCATACTGTAGGTGTTCACGACTTACCGAGGCGGTGTCACGGGCTGCACCTAGGATTCGCGTGTGACTGGGACAGGACAGGGCTTCGACGAGAACGCGTGGGCGGCAAACCGTCCGCAGGAGCGGCTGGTCTGGGTCGACTGCGAAATGACCGGGCTGGACCTGTCGAAGGACGTGCTCGTCGAGATCGCCGTCCTCGTCACCGAAGCCGATCTCACGCCACTCGACGACGGCATCGACGTCGTGATCCGGGCAACCCGCGAGCAACTTGCGGGAATGGATCCGTTCGTCGTCAACATGCACACCGAGTCGGGATTGCTGCCGCTCATCGACGGCGGCGAGGACCTGGCAGTCGCGGAGACGCGCGTCCTGGAATACGTGCAACAGCATGTACCCGACGCCCGCAAGGCCCCGCTTGCCGGTTCTTCCATCTACGTCGATCGGATGTTTCTCGCGAAGTACATGCCGCGATTCGACGCGCACCTGCACTACCGGCTTGTCGACGTATCCACGATCAAGGAGCTCACACGGCGCTGGTATCCGCGGGTGTACTTCAACTCCCCAAAGAAGATGGGCGGCCATCGCGCGCTCGCCGACATCCACGATTCGATTCGCGAATTGCGCTACTACAGATCAACGGTGTTCGCCGCTCAGCCCGGGCCCGATACAGCAACGGCGAAAGCCGCGTCAGACGCCTTCATCGGCGGGATGACGTCGATTTAGGGCCGCTCAGTACCGGAGGCTAGTATTCGCACGCCGTCATACGGCGGTCGTAGCTCAGCTGGTAGAGCGCCGCGTTGTGGTCGCGGATGTCGCGGGTTCGAGTCCCGTCGATCGCCCCAATGGTGAAGGGGAAGGCGCTGCCTTCCCCTTCTTCGCGCCCCGGAACCACGCATGACAGGATTCGCCGGTGTCCGCGCGTCATGGGTTCCGCCCCGATATCGAGGGTTTGCGGACGATCGCCATCGTCTCGGTGGTGCTCTACCACGCGGGCGTGCCGTCACTGAGTGGCGGCTTCGTCGGCGTTGATCTCTTCTTCGTGCTGTCCGGGTTCCTCATCACGGGCATGCTCGTCCGCGAACTGGAACTCAGTGGACGCATCAGCCTCCGCGACTTCTGGGCGCGGCGCGTGCGCCGACTCCTCCCCGCTGCAACCACCGTCCTCATCCTCATCGGCCTGTGCAGTTTCGTGCTCATGCCGGCCACAGTGCGCACCGACACCGCCATGGCGATCGTCGCATCGACGGTGTACGTGGCGAATTGGTTCTTCGCCGCGAACTCACTGGACTACCTCAACGCCGAAGAAGCGCCCAGCCCGGTCCTGCATTTCTGGTCGCTCGGCGTCGAGGAACAGTTCTACGTCCTGTGGCCGGTGCTGCTGCTCGCAATCGTTGTGGCCGTGAAACGACTGCACCTGCGCCCCCGCCCCGCACTCGCGGCGTTTGCCGGCATCGTGTGGATCGGCTCGTTCGCGGCATCCCTGTATTACAGCGAGGCGTCGCAGCCGATCGCGTTCTTCTCCTCGCCCACCCGTTTCTGGCAACTCGCGACCGGCGCACTGCTCGCACTCGCGACCCCGGCCATCCGGAGACAACGACGCGACGTGCTCATGGGCGCCCAGATCATCGGCATGGTCGTGCTGCTGTACGCAATCGTCGAGACCGGTGCGCTCATCGAGCGCGGCTACACATATCCCGGCGCGCTCGCACTCATTCCCACCCTCGGCACTGCGCTACTTGTTGCAGGCGGTACGCGTCTCGACAGCCGACGCACTCCTATCGAACTCGTCCTCAACACCCGGCTCTTCCAGTGGGTCGGCGGCATGTCCTACTCCTGGTACCTGTGGCACTGGCCGGTACTGGTGCTGTGGCAGCGACAGTTCGGGGATACCTCGGTACAGGCGAACGTGCTCCTTGCGCAAGCGGCGCTTGCACTCGCATGGACCACGCACACGCTCATCGAGAACCCGATCCGCTTCTCGCGCGCCCTCCGCGATCGACCCGAGGCATCGCTCGCCATCGGCGCCATCTTCATGGCCTTTTCGATCGTGGTCGCATCGGTGCTCTCGATGACGGACGCATCCCATGCCGAAGCGGCGACGACCCGCACGTTCCGCCCACTTCCCACCGCCGCACGCTCCGACGTCAGCAAGGTGTACGCCGCCAACTGTGTCGTGGCGTACCACGACGTCGCACAGCCCACATGCATCTTCGGCGACAAGCAGGCGAAGCGTCGCATGGTGCTCATCGGTGACTCGCATGCAGCGAGCGTGTTCCCGGCGTTCGAGACGGCCGCAAAAGCACTGCAATTCCGCCTCGACGTCCGAATAAAGTTGGGCTGCACCATCGCGGAAGTGGACCAGTGGCACTTCAAGTTCAACCATCCGTTCACCGAGTGCAGCGAGTGGCGGGCACAGCAGGTGCAGGAACTCGTGCAGAACCCGGCCGACGTCGTGGTCGTGGTGAATGCGAACAACCCGACACCGCCGGTCTTCGACGACGTCGCCGGCAAGTTGATGGACGTGCAGACCGGTCGTGTGGCGTGGATCCGAGGCTATGCCTCGACACTGCAGAAGATCAGGGATGCGGGTTCACGCGTCATCATGCTGCGTGACAACCCTCGCGTTCCCGGAAACATCGCCGACTGCGTCGCGATGCACATGGACGCTCCCGCCGAGTGCAACTACGCACGTCGGTACGGACTCCCCGAGCCGGCCGCCGATGTCCTGGCAGCACGCGCTGTGCCGGGTATCCGGAAAATGGACCTTTCCGATGCGATTTGCGATCGCAACACCTGCTATGCAGTGCGCAACAACATCCTCGCCTGGCAGAAGGGCAACCACTACACGGCCACATTCGCCGACTCGCTGAGCAAGAAGACGACGGACAAACTTCGGCGACTGCTCGACATGACACAATCGACGAATGCGTCCTGACCCGCGCAGCGTGATTCGCGCAGTCCAGCGCCGGCTGCGATTGGGTCGCGATCTCGTCGGGCTGCTGAGCATCGGCGATGACGTACACGACCTCCCGCCGTCACTCCGGTGGTCGTCCACGAATGGTCATCCGGTGCTGCTCGCCGAGCCCATGCCGGCGCTTCGACGTGGCCAGTTCGCACTGCAGCCACTGCGCGACCGCCTGCCCTACCACCCGCGCAGCCCGGAATTCGTGGTCTGCGCGGACGCCGATGGCGACGTCGAACTCACCGTGCTGTTCCTGGATCGCAACGGCGGCACAACTGGGACAGCGCGAGGCGGGTCCGAGGTGCGCGCCAGCATCCCGGCCGGCACTTCGCATGTGCGCGTCCGGCTGACGACACATCGGACTCGAGTGCATCGAATCGTGTTCGGCCATCGGGCGGACGGTCCCAAGCATGTCGATGGCACTGCACCCACGCTCGTGCTCAGCAACGACTACCCGCGCAACGACGACCTGTACGCCAACGCCTTCATCCACGCGCGCGTGCGCCGCTACCTCGACGGGGGCCGTCAGGTGGACGTTCTGCGATATCAACGTGGTCTGCCGTTTGAGACCGACACTTTCGACGGCGTCGGCGTGATGAGCGGCTCCGACGAAACTCTGGGCAGGCTGCTCGAACACGGCGCCTACCGCACCGTGCTCGTGCATTTCCTCAACCGTGGCATGTGGGACAACCTGCGATCGCGAATGGACACGCACCGCGTCGTCGTGTGGATTCACGGGTACGAGATCCAACCATGGCAACGTCGCGCATTCCTGGTGACGAACGATGAGCAGCGGGCATCCGCCGAGTCCGCGTCGGCCGAGCGCATGCGGCTTTGGGACGAAGTGCTGCGTACCGCACACCCACACCTGCATCTCGTGTTCGTGTCACGCACGTTGTTGGCGCAGGTCGAGGAGGACTACGGTCTCACGCTCCCGATTGAGCAGTACTCGATCATTCACAATCCGATCGATGACGAGCGCTTCGCATACGGACCGAAACCAGTCGACCAGCGGTTCAACGTGTTGAGCATCCGGCCATACGCGAGTGCGGTGTATGCGAACGACCTCGCCGTCGATGCAATCCGCTTGCTGTCCGCCGAGCCCGAATTCGACCGAATGCGCTTCCGCCTCATCGGCGACGGCCCTCTCTTCGACGCAACCGTTGCACCGTTGCGCGGCTTCGGCAACGTCACCCTGGAACGACGCTTCATGACGCAGGCCGAAATCGCGGCGACCCATCGCGACTACGGCGTCTTCCTCTGTCCGACCCGCATGGATTCGCAGGGCGTCTCCCGGGACGAGGCAATGAGTTCCGGCCTCGTGCCGGTCACGACCCGGATCGCCGCGGTACCGGAGTTCGTCGACGACGCCTCCGGGCTGCTCTGTGCGCCGGAATCGGCTGCCGGCCTCGCGGCCGCGATGCTCCGGCTCGTCCGCGAACCCGACCTCTTCGGCCGGCTGTCCGCCGGGGCAGCGGCCCGTGTACGGGAGCAGCGCGGCGCCTACCAGATGCTGCAAGCCGAACTCGCCCTGTTCGAGGCCTGAGCGGCGTTAGATGTTGCACCTCCGCACGGGTCCAAAGCCTCAGGAGCGGGTTCCGCGCCATCGGCGAGGATTCATTACGTGTTCCAGTCAAGAATTCATGGCCGCGGCGGCCAAGGCGTCGTAACCGCGGCAGAACTCCTCAGCGTTGCCGCCTTCTACGACGGAAAATTCGCCCAGGCATTCCCCAGTTTCGGTTCCGAGCGGACCGGGGCCCCGGTTGTCGCGTATGCCCGATTCGATGACAAGCCGATCCGCCTCCGCGAGCCGGTCCTGCAACCCGACGCGCTCATCATCCAGGACCCGACCCTCCTCCATCAGGTCGACGTCTTCTCCGGCATCCGCAACGACGGCTACATCCTCATTAACACCACGAAGACGTGGAACGAGCTGGGACTCGAGTCACTGGCGCACTCCGAGTTCGATTACCGACGCCTCACGGTGCCGGCGAGCGAGTACGCCATGAAGTACGTCGGTCGCCCACTGCCAAACGCGGCACTGCTCGGCGGCTATGCGGCCGCCACTCGACAGGTGGCGCTCGAATCGGTGGTGCGGGCGATCGAGGAGCGGTTCCCCACGAAGATCGCCGAGGCGAACGTGAACGCAGCGCGCGAGGCCTACACCTTCGTCCGCGAACAGAAGCTGGAGGCGCGCACCCATGCGTAAGCAGATCGAAGGCTCCCAGGCGATTGCCCAGACGATCGCGGTATGCAGACCCGACGTCATCTGCGCGTACCCGATTTCGCCGCAGACGCATATCGTCGAGGCGCTCGACGATCTCGTGCGCAAAGGCGAGGTTGCCAACTGCGAATTCCTCAACGTCGAATCCGAGTACTCCGCCATGTCGGTGGCCATCGGTGCATCCGCGACCGGGGCGCGTGTGTACACCGCGACCGCGAGCCAAGGCCTGCTCTTCATGGTCGAACCCGTCTACAACGCCTCCGGTCTTGGACTGCCGATCGTGATGACGGTCGCGAACCGGGCGATCGGCGCACCGATCAATATCTGGAACGACCACACCGATGCCATGAGTCAACGGGATTCCGGCTGGATCCAGCTGTACGCGCAGGACAACCAGGCTGCGGCCGATCTCCACGTGTTCGCATTCAGACTCGCCGAACTCGTGTCGATGCCGGTGATGGTCTGCATGGACGGATTCGTCCTCACCCACGCGATGGAACAGATCGACGTCCCCGAATGCGAGCAGGCCCAGGCATTCCTGCGCCCGTTCGTACCGCGCCAGCAACTCGATCCCGAACATCCGGTGTCCATCGGCGCAATGGTCGGCCCCGAGGCGTTCACCGAAGTGCGCTGGCTCGCACACAACAAGCAACTCGAAGCGCTTGCTGCAATTCCCGGCCTCGCAGATGAGTTCGCGTCGGCGTTCGGCCGGCGTGCCGCGGGCAATCACGACCACCTCGGTCTCGTGACCGATTACCACGTCGACGGCGCAGAAACCGTGGTCGTCGCACTCGGCGCGACACTCGGCACGCTCGAGGACACCGTCGACGAGCTCCGGGCGCAGGGCCACTCCATCGGCGTCCTCGGCATCACGTCCTACCGACCGTTCCCCACACACGTCATCCGTGAGAAGTTGCAGCACGCGAAGCGCGTCGTCGTGCTCGAGCGCGCGTTCGCAGTCGGCATCGGCGGCGTCGTCGACGCCGACATCCGCATGGCGCTCATGGGGCTTCCGGTGCAGCAGAACACCGTCGTCGCCGGTCTTGGCGGCCGGGCCATCACCCGGGCGTCGCTCACGCGGATGCTGCATCAGGCATTCAACGACGAACTCGAACCGCTGACGTTCCTCGATCTCAACAAGGGGATGATCCCGGCATGAGCACGCCGCTGAAGTTCTACCAAGTCGGCTCGTTCGCCGTGGGCAACCGATTGCTCACCGACGAGGAACGCTCAACACAGTCGAGCCCGGATCGCGTGAATGCCCTCACGTCCGGACACCGCGCCTGCCAAGGCTGCGGCGAAGCACTCGGCGCCCGCTACGTTCTTGACACCGCGATGGCGGTCACCGGCGGAAACGTCATGGCAGTCAACGCAACCGGCTGCCTCGAGGTGTTCTCGACCCCCTACCCCGAGACGTCGTGGCGGATCCCGTGGCTGCACTCGCTGTTCGGCAATGCCGCGGCCGTGGCCACCGGCGTTGCGGCGGCGCTCAAGTCGCAGGGCAAGACCGACATCCGGGTCATCGCCCAAGGCGGCGACGGCGGCACCGTCGACATCGGCTTCGGACCGCTTTCGGGCATGTTCGAACGCAACGACGACGTGCTCTACGTCTGCTACGACAACGAGGCATACATGAACACCGGCGTGCAGCGCTCCGGCGCAACGCCACCGGCCGCGCGCACGAACACCTCGCATGCGAGCGGCGAGCAACCTGGCGCATCGTTCAACCAGGGCAAGTTCCTTCCACTGATCGCGATGGCACACCACATTCCGTACGTCGCCACCGCGACGGTTGCGGATCTGCACGACCTCGAGGCCAAGGTGAAGAAGGCGATGAGCTACCGCGGCGCCCGCTACCTCCATGTGCTCGTGCCGTGTCCGCTCGGCTGGGGGTCGCGATCCGACGAGACCATCCAACTCTCACGCGCCGCCGTCGAGTCCGGCCTGTTCCCGGTGTTCGAGGCAGAGCACGGGGTCATCACCGAGACGAAGAAGATCCGTCGTCGTATTCCGGTCGAGGAGTACCTCAAACCGCAGAAGCGCTACGCACACCTCTTCGGTGCGAATGGCCGCAGCGACCTCGTCGAGGCACTCCAGAAGATCGCAGACAACAACATCCGCAAGTACAACCTGGTGGAGGAGCAGTAATGGCCGACAAGCCGTTCGCAATCACCCTGGACGTCGGTTCATCACTGGCGAACAAGACAGGTACGTGGCGCACCGAACGACCGGTGTACGTGCATCGTCTGCCACCCTGCAACAACGCCTGCCCTGCCGGTGAGGACGTCCAGGGGTGGTTGTACAAGGCCGAGGAGGGCGACTACGAAACTGCGTGGCGACACCTCACCGTCAACAACCCGCTGCCCGCCATCATGGGCCGTGTCTGCTACCACCCGTGTCAGACCGCCTGCAATCGCGCGCAGGTCGACGAAACCGTCGGCATCAATTCGGTCGAACGATTCCTCGGCGACGAGGCACTGAAGCAGGGCTGGCAGTTCGCGAAGCCGAGCGTCAAGACCGGCAAGCGGGTGCTCGTCGTCGGATCGGGACCGTCCGGGCTCTCCGCGGCGTACCACCTCGCGCGCATGGGCCACGACGTCGTCATCCGCGACAGCGCTGAACTGCCCGGCGGCATGATGCGGTACGGCATTCCCGCCTACCGTCTCCCCCGCGACGTCATCGACGGCGAAGTGCAGCGGATCGTCGAACTCGGCGTGCAGATCGAATGCAATGCGAAGGTCACTGACATTCCCGCAGCATTCGCAGAAGGCTTCCATGCGATCTTCCTCGCCGTCGGCGCACACCTCGGCAAGCGTGCGTACATCCCGGCAGGTGAGAGTGCCCGCATCCTCGACGCGGTCACGATGCTCCACGACACCGAGGCCGGCGAACCGCCAATGCTCGGCAAGCGCGTCATCGTGTACGGCGGCGGAAACACCGCGATGGATGCAGCGCGAACGGCCCGCCGACTCGGTGCAGCCGAAGCGATCGTCGTGTACCGGCGTACGCGCGACAAGGCTCCTGCACACGACAGCGAGATCACCGAGGCGATCGAAGAAGGCATCACGATGCACTGGCTCTCGACCATCAAGCACGTCGACGCGAACGCGGTGCAGATCGAGAAGATGGCGCTCGACGACGAGGGCTTCCCGCAACCCACCGGCGAATTCGACACCCTCGAAGCCGATTCGGTAGTACTCGCACTCGGCCAGGAAGCGGATCTCACACTCATCGAGGGGCTGCCCGGCATCGTCATCGACGACGGGGTGGTGCAGGTCGGCGAGAACATGATGACCGGATACGAAGGCGTCTTCGCAGCCGGCGACATGGTGCCTGGCGAGCGCACAGTGACCGCCGGCATCGGTGGCGGCAAACTGGCGGCCCGCCACATCGACACCTGGCTACGCGGCGAAGAGTGGGTTCATCCCGAACGCCCCAACCTCGCGACGTTCGATCGCCTCAACACCTGGTACTACGCCGATGCGGAGAAGCAGCAACGTCCACGTCTGGACGCCGCACGCCGGGCAGAGACCTTCGACGAGGTGGTGCAGGGGCTCACTGCGGAGAACGCCCTCTTCGAGGCGCGACGCTGCATGAGTTGCGGCAACTGCTTCAACTGCGACAACTGCTTCGGCGTGTGCCCGGACAACGCCGTCATCAAGCATGACGACGGCACTTACGAATTCAACCTTGA
>CAXBQV010000024.1:0-20031 GCA_963978265.1 uncultured bacterium
CATGCAGTTGGCGTAGCCGTCGACTGACGACGTCGGCCAACCAGATTGCAGCACCGATTGCGATGAGGAGCGTGAGAAGTCCGCTGACGAACACCACCCGCAGCCGGGACAGAACGATGGAATTCACGCTTGCTACGGGATACGTCAGCCGAAGCGCACCGCTGACGGCGCCTCCCTCGTGGATCGGCACTGCCACGTACAGCATGCGTCCCCCGAGGAGCTCGGAATCACGTTCGCCGGTGATCGGAAGTCCCATGAGCGCGGAGGCAATCTCGGGCCGATTGCTGTAGTCGAATCCGATCTCGCCTGGCTTCGTCGATGCCATCACAGTGCCGGCGGCGTCCACGATCTCGACGCGCGACCTCGTGTCGGCGTTGTAGTGCTCAGCGATGTCCTGCAATGTCACATAGTCGTGCGCATACATCGGCGGCTCCGAAGTGCTTGCGAGCTGCCAGGCGTCCCGTTCGAGCGACACCATCACCCGAGCACGCTCCTCCGACTGGAGGTAGCCGATGAGCGGGAGATCCTGCGCAACGAGGATGACGAACACGACCGCCAGGAACGCAGCGAGGACGCGGGTTCGCATGTCAGCGAGGAATCTCGAGTCGGAATCCGACGCCGCGAACGGCTTCGATCCATTCAGGATGGCCGAGCTTCTTGCGGACTGCGGCTATATGTGCATCAACTGTTTTCGGTGTGACGTACAGCGACGTTGACCATACGCGTTCGAGCAGTTCGGTACGGCGGTAGACCGCGCCCGGATCCTCGGCGAGCACGGAGAGCAATTCGAATTCGGTTGCCGTCAGCGCAACTTCCTCGCCTTCGACATGGAGTCGTTGTGATCTGCGATCGAGGGTCAGTGGCCCGAGCGCTTGCACTTCCTGCGCCTTTGCGCCGCCGCCATCGGCGCCGGTGCGTCGGGTGACGGCACGGATGCGGGCGACGAGTTCGCGGATACCGAAGGGCTTCGTGACGTAGTCGTCCGCGCCGAGTTCGAGCCCGACGACTCGGTCGATCTCGTCGTCTCGGGCGGAGATCACGATGATCGGAACCTGTGACGTGCTGCGGATCGAGCGACAGACGTCGTACCCATCGACGTCGGGAAGACCGAGGTCCAGCAGCACGACGTCCGGTCCGTCGGATTCGAGTGCCTTCTGCACCCCTTCGGCGCCGGTCGTCACATGCAGCACCTGGAATCCCGCTCCGCGCAGACCGTCAGAAACGCCGCTTGCGACGGCGGGGTCGTCCTCGATGAGCAGGATTCGCATGGGGAGATCTTCTCGCAGACTCAGGTGGGCCGCGACTGGTTCGGCAGGCGTTTCTGCTGCAGCGTCCCGGGTTCGAACCTATCTTCACCGATTCTTGGATTGCACAGGGTGATCCTTGGTCGCCGTCACCCGTACCGTTTGCATCAACAAGGGAGTGACATGAAGCGCAAGTTGGGCTCGGTGGTCTCGGCATTCGCGCTGCTTGCGATCGCCACCGGCGCTGCAGCGGTCAACATGAAGATCCTGCATGGAAACCAGGCAAGCACTTCGGTGCTCAACGTGCAGGAAGCAGCCGATGTCACAACCGTGGCAAGTACTTCCGGCTTGTCGAACTCACTGGCAGAACCAACACCGTTGCCTGCATCGGCACAGACCCCGGACCCGACCACGCACGTATCCGCATCCGCCACATCGGATGCACGCGGCAGGATCAGTCCGCGCGCACCGCAGGGCAGTGTCAACGGCCAAGGGCGCATGGCAATCGGCAGGATCGGTGGCGGCGGAGACGACGACGGCGTAGATGGCCAGCACCGAGATGGTGACATGGGTGAACACCACCAACGCGGCGGTTTCATGCAACTTCGACCCGAGCAGATGGCCCTGCTGCGCGTTGCAGCGCTTGCCCAGGTCACGCCCACTGAAGCACGTGATGCGGCCAAGGGCATCGGCCCGGCGACGATCGTCAGTCGTGTGAAGTCCGCAGCTGCGCAAGTGGGAGTGCCGCTGTCGGACCTGGCTGCCATCACCGATCTTCCGCCGCAGCGTGGTCGCGGACATGGTGGCGATGATGACCATAGCGAAGGTGACGACGACGACTGATTGTCACCCCTCGATCTGTATGTGCCCGGTGGTGCCCCTCAGCACCGGGCACATACTCATTTCCGACGGGTGATCAGCACGAAGATGGACATCGCGACAACGATCGCGATCGCGGTGCCCTCGATATTCAACTGTGATGTGGTGAGGAGTGCCGACGTCGGGAGTGCGGCGCTGTCATATCCGACGACCATCAACGAGAACAGATTGTTTGCGAAGTGCGCGCCGAGCGCGAGTTCGATGCCGCCATCGCGCACCGACACGTACGACCAACCGGTACCGAGCACGAACCACGCCGCCAGCGCGGGCAGTTCGTGTCCAGCGGCCTCAGGATTCCCGAGATGGGGAAGCGCGAACAGTGCGCCGCCAAGGACCACTTTGAGCGGCGTAGCCCACGCTTGCGCCCATTGCAGGATCCAGCCGCGGAAGAAGAATTCCTCGGCAGACGTCTGCAGCGGAAGCAGCAGCGCGACGGTCAGTGCATATGGGACAAACGCAGAGGCTGAGAACGTCCAGCGGTAGTCATTCGAATTCATGGCGTAGTCGATTCCGCTACTGAGCAGCGAAATCAAGAACCATGCACCGAATCCGGTTGCAATGCGCCGGACGTCAACGCGTCCTGAGCGATTGATCAGCAATGCCACATCACGTTTCAGGACATACCGCCAGACGATTGGTGTCGCGACGAAGAACGGTATGAATGTTGCGAGTTCACGGGCGAGTTGCTGCCAGGCATCTGTGCTGCCGAACAGCGCGTTGCTTGCGTTGTAGAACAACGGTGAACCCAGGAACCAGATCGTGATGATCAGATAGGTGCCGAGCAACCAGTGCCACCAACGTGTTCGCATCAGCGGGCCACCTCTCCGAGAACTAGTCGAGTGGATGCCAAGCGCAGGAAGAAGTCGGGAGTACGCATGCCGACGGCATCATGCGCAAGTGCCTCGAGTGCATTCGAGCCCGCGGTGTGGAGTTCCACCTTCGCGGGGACCTTGTCACCACTGCTGTGCACCGAGATGTTGAGTGGGCCGTGCGGTGTCTTGATCGACCCGGTGTACTCGCCCTGTGGGAGTCTGATCACCTTCGGAAGCGACACCGAGATCGGACCCTCGCTCCGGATGACTGCGGCGAGCGCGCGGTCGATGTCCTGCATCCCGAGTGAGCGGATGGCATCCGCATCGTGCGCGTCGATGTCAGCAGACACCCCACCGATACGAACGTATGTGGGGTGGATCCGTGCGCCGACTACGCGTTCGAGCACGTCGAGGACCCGTTCGCGGGGCGTGAGGTCACCGCGGTCACCGCGGACTTCCGCATCGACGGCGTCCCAGTAGGCGAGGGCGGCAGCAGCATTGAGTTCGAGCACGAGTTCCCGGAGTGCAGCCGTACGTTCGCTTACCGCTATGCCGAGGGCATCCTCGATGATGCGCGCATACAGCGTCTCGGCAAAGGCCGCGGTGAGCCAACTGTGCCGGTTCACGAACGCCAACCCCTGCTTGTAGTCACGCTTCTGCAGTACCTGCTCGTCTCCGCGATGCGAACCCGAGGCATCGAATGTGCAGGACACGATCACTCCATCGCGGATATCGAGCTCGACGACGAATTGGCCGTGCAGCAACGGATGCAGCGCCGGCAGTGGCAGCGCATCGAACCGGTGGTGGCCGTCCACCAGAGGTTCGGCGCACCAGTCCGCAAACGTCATGGCGCAAGCGTAGGTCCCCTCCTATGGTGTGCGCGGAGGTATGCCGTGCAGGATCTTGAATCACCCGAAGTCGTCAGCAATCCCTATCCGTTCTTCGACGAATGGCGTCGTGCGGGCAAGGCGCTGTACCACGACGGCCTCGGTATGCATCTGGCTTTCCGCTACGACGATGCGAACGCCGTGCTGCGTTCGAAGTCGCTCGGACGCATCTGGAAGGACAAGGAGCCCGACGACCTCTGGCACACCTTCAACTGGTTGCACTCCGATTCAATCCTGGAGTCCGAACCACCCAAGCACACGCGACTCCGTTCGCTTGTTGCGAAAGCGTTTCTGCGCGGACAGATCGAACGTCTTCGTCCGACAGTGTTGCGCATCGCAGACGAACTGTTGGATGCAGCAATTGCAAAGCAGCAGCATGAGGGCCACTTCGATCTCATCGCCGACTACGCCGAGCCCTTGCCGGTCGCCATCATCGCCGAGCTACTCGGCGTACCCGAGCACATGCGGGAGAACCTCCGTCCGTGGTCGCAGCGCATCGTGAAGATGTACGACTACAACAAGACCGCAGAGGATGAGCGGCTTGCGCAGGAAGCAGCGAACGAATTTTCGGAATTCATGAAGGAGCTCGCTGCTGAACGTCGCAGCAATCCCGGCGATGATCTCCTGACACATCTTGCCCAGGTGGAGGCCGAGGGTGAACGTTTGAATGAACGCGAACTTGTCGCCACAGCTGTGTTGGTGCTCAACGCCGGTCATGAAGCGAGCGTCAACGGCTTCGGTAACGGCGCAGTGCAACTCTTTCGACACCCGGAGGCGCTCGCAGAACTCGTCGCCGATCCATGGGGACTCGCGGACACGGCTGTTGAAGAGATGCTGCGTTTCGATTCGCCCTTGCACCTGTTCGAGCGCACAGCCAAGGAGGACACCGAGGTTGCGGGTGTCGAGATCAAGCAGGGTCAGAAGATCGCCGCATTGCTCGGTTCTGCAAACCGCGACCCGCACGCGTTCCCGAATGCGGACGTGTTCGACATCCACCGTGATCCGAACAACCACATTGCATTCGGGGCCGGAATCCACTTCTGTCTCGGAGCCCCACTCGCAAGGCTCGAACTATCGGTGACGGTTCCCCGGCTGCTCGAGCGCCTACCCGAATTGCAGTTGGCCTCCGAACCCGTGCAGCGGGACACCTTCGTGCTGCGGGGCTACCACTCGATTCCCGTTCGGGGCTGAACTGGCTTTACGCTAGGACCTCGGTTACGGGACCCGCGAGGGCCTGGATTCTGGGAGTAGGCGTGAAGCCACATCTGCGCGTCGGCCTCATCGGCGCCGGTCGAGCGGGCACTGTGATTGCCCGTGCTCTGGAACGGGCCGGCCACTCCTGCGTCGCCGTCGATGCCATTTCCGATGCTGCGAAGGCAAGAGCATCGCAATTGCTTCCCTCCGCCGACATCACAGATGCCGTTGGCGTATGCGAGGCAGCAGATCTTGTGGTGGTCGCAGTTCCCGACAGCAGCATCGAGGCGGTGGTGACCGGCCTCGTCAATGCAAGGGCAATCGGCGCTCGCCACGTGGTCATGCATCTCTCGGGTGCGCACGGCACCGGAGTCCTGCAATCAGCGTCAGCCGTTGGTGCGATGGTGATCGCAGCACATCCGGCGATGACGCTGCACGGCCGTATTGAGGATGTGCAACGACTGGAACACTGCCCATTCGCAGTGACCGCCGAAGGGGATGCACTGCCGATTGCGCAGGCCCTCATCATCGAACTCGGTGGTGAACCAGTCGTGGTGGCCGAGGCCGATCGCATGCGCTATCACGCGGCACTGGCCCATGCGTCGAATCACTCGGTCACCCTTGTCTCGCAAAGCATGGAACTGCTGGCCGACATCGGCATCGATAATCCGGGCGCGTACCTCCGACAACTCGTGAATGCCAGCGTGGACCATGCACTGCGCGAGGGCGATCGCGCTCTGACGGGGCCGATCGCGCGTGGAGACTTCGCCACAATCCGCGAACATCTGCAGGCGCTGCGCAGTGCTCGGGGGAGTACCCGCAAGTCCTATGTGGCGCTTGCCAAAGCGACAATCGAACGACAGCAACGCGAACTCGACGCGGACACGTTGAAAGCGTTCGACGAATGACCGTGCTGCTGAGGAGTCGCGCGGAACTTCGTGAATGGCAAGCCCAGACGCATGGCCCGCGCGGTGTTGTTCTGACCATGGGTGCGTTGCATGCGGGACATCTCGCGCTCGTGGACGCTGCGCGAACGGAGGTTCCGAATGGCACCGTGTTGGTGACCGTGTTCGTGAATCCTGCGCAGTTCGGGCCGAACGAGGACTTCGAGAAGTATCCGCGCACACTCGAAGACGATGTCGCGCTGTGCGAAGCACATGGTGTCGACGCCGTCTTCGCACCGACGGTCGATGAGGTCTACCCGGTGGATGAAGTGGTCCGCGACTACGACCCCGGACCGAAAGCAGTGGAACTCGAAGGTGAAGCACGACCGGGCCATTTCGCCGGCGTACTCAAAGTGGTGTCCCGACTGCTCCAACTCACGAATGCGGATGTGACCTGCTTCGGTGAGAAGGACTACCAACAACTTGTCGTCGTCCGACAGCTCAATGCGCTCGAACCTGCGCTTGCGCATGTGCGCTTCGTTGGTGTACCCACCATGCGCGATCCGGACGGGCTCGCGCTGTCGTCGAGGAACCGCTACCTCACCGATCTTGAACGTGAGCAGGCGCTCGCGATCCCGCGCTGTATCGAACGTGTGCAGCAGGCATGCACCGCTGGTGTGTCGGCGCAGTCCGCGGCACTCGCGGGTTTCACCGAGCTGGCGCAGGCGCCCGGCGTGACGGTGGACTACGTCACAGTTCGCGCACAGGATCTCGGACCGGCTCCCGGCGCAGGTATCGGTCGGGTGCTGATTGCTGCAAAGGTTGGACGTACCCGTTTGATCGACAACGCAGCGGTCGTGCTTGGAGGTGGCGCATGAAGATCGTGCCGCGACTCGCAGCGTCGTCACCGGGCTGGTTCGCAGAAGCCGACGTGGTCGTCGTCGGATCGGGCATTGCCGGCCTCACGACCGCCATCCGTGCACGCAACGCGGGACGACGTGTGATTCTCGTGACGAAAGATGTTGTCGATGCTGGTTCGACGCGGTGGGCGCAGGGTGGCATCGCCGCCGCACTGTCACCCGAGGATTCCGCTGACGAGCACTTCGAGGACACCATCGTTGCTGGTGCCGGACTGTGCAATGAAGCAGCCGTTCGAACGCTTGTCACCGAGGGCCCCGCCGCGATCCACGGATTGATCAATCTCGGTGCGCAGTTCGATCTCGACACCAGCGGCGAGCTGGCGCTGACCCGTGAAGGTGGCCACAACCGCGATCGCATCATCCATGCCGGCGGTGACGCGACCGGCCAGGAAGTGTCGCGCGCATTGGTGGCCGCAGTGGAGAAGATCCGCGACGTCGAAGTCATCGAACACGCTGCAGTGGTCGATCTGCTGCGCGATGCGACTGGCGCTGTCCAAGGCGTCACATTGCACGTGATTGGTGAGGGCCAGCGCGACGGCGTCGGCGCAGTGCTCGCTCCAGCTGTCGTGCTCGCTACCGGAGGCATCGGCCAGATCTTCTCGCAATCGACGAACCCGCGCGTTGCAACTGGAGATGGCATCGCGCTCGCATTGCGCGCAGGCGCCTTGATCACCGATGCCGAATTCGTGCAGTTCCATCCAACGGTGCTCTACACGGGGCAGCAGGCCGTGGGACAGCAGCAGTTGGTGTCGGAGGCCGTCCGCGGGGAGGGTGCAATCCTGCTCGACAGCGAGGGTCACCGTTTCATGCAGCAACTGCATCCCCTTGCCGACCTTGCACCTCGCGATGTTGTCGCCAAGGCGATCATGCGCAGAATGCGTGCCGAAGGATCCCGACACGTGTGGCTCGATGGACGGATGATCGGAGATCGCTGGCCGACCCGATTCCCGACCATCTTCGACGCGCTCCTCGAACATGGCATCGATCCGCGCACTGCACTCATTCCGGTGGCACCGGCGCAGCACTACCACTCGGGCGGTGTACACACGGATCTTCATGGGCGCACGACGGTATCCGGCCTCTACGCATGCGGCGAGGTTGCGGGAACGGGAGTGCATGGCGCGAACCGACTTGCCTCGAATTCGTTGCTTGAGGGATTGGTGTTCGCAGAACGCATTGCGGCGCTCCTTGCCCGCGAGCTCCCTGAACGACGCGAACCCGTCGACGAAATCAGCACTGCTGGCCTGTTGAGCGCAACCCAGCGCTCGGTCATCCAGTCGACGATGACCGAAGGGGCGGGTGTGCTGCGATCAGCCGACTCACTGTCGATCACGAACTCGGTGCTTGACTCGATGACCTTGGCGACGGCGGATGTGATGAACACCGCTGCCTGGGAGACGACCAATATCCATGCCGCTGCAAGCGCGATTGCATTCGGCGCCACGCTCCGCCGCGAAACCCGCGGCTCGCACTGGCGCGAGGACTTTCCGAACACCGATGATCTCCGTTGGCGCGTGCGCATTGCGACGACGATGGATCCAGACGGAACACTGCAGTACCGGACGATCGGAGTGGACGAATGACATTGAGTCCGCATATCGCGCAACAGCTCGCATCCGAGGGTCTGGAAGCCTCGAAGGTCGCAGACCTCATCCTGCAGACGATTGCCGAGGATCTCGACGGAGGCGTCGACGTCACCTCCGTCGCAACCGTGCCCGCGGAGCAGCGTTCCGCCCTCGACCTCGTGGCCAGACAGAACGGCACAACTGCCGGTGTCTGGGTAGCCGCAGCAGTGTTCGATCTCCAGTCGGATCACGACACGACCGTGGAGGTTCGTGTGCAGGACGGCGCGGATGTGTCGAAAGGCACGGTACTGCTCACCGCAATCGGGAGAACTCGCGATCTGCTCGTCTGCGAGCGCACAGCGCTCAACCTCTTCGGCCATCTGTCGGGTGTGGCCACGGCCACTCGCGCCTGGGCGAAGGAACTCGAAGGCACACCTGCACGGATTCGTGACACCCGGAAGACCACGCCGCTTCTGCGGAAGCTCGAGAAGTACGCGGTGCGATGCGGCGGTGGTGTGAATCATCGGATGTCGCTCAGCGACGCTGCGCTCGTGAAGGACAACCACATCGTTGCTGCAGGAGGCGTGCAGCAGGCGTTTGCCGCGGTACGAAACACCTTCCCTGGCATTGCCGTTGAGGTCGAAGTCGACACACTCGATCAACTGCGCGAGGTGCTCGACGCCGGTGCGGATCTCGTGCTCCTCGACAACTTCACCACCGACCAGATGCGGGAAGCCGTCATCATCAACGATGGCCGCGCAGTGTTGGAAGCGTCTGGTGGACTCACGATCGCCGACGCCCGTGCGGTTGGTCAGACAGGTGTGGACTTCATGGCGGTTGGCGCACTGACGCATTCGGCTCGAGTTATGGATATCGGCGCAGATCTGAGGAGCATCTGATGTTGCTTGCAATCGACGTTGGCAATACGAACACCGTCCTGGGCCTGTTCAACGGTGACAAGCTCGAACATTCATGGCGGATCAAGACGGATGCGAGTTCCACTGCCGATGAGATCGCGCTCATCTTCAAGGGACTCCTTGCCGATGCCCCGAAGGTGACGGGCGTGTCCCTGTGCTCGACGGTGCCGCGCGTGTTGCACGAAATGCGTCTTGTTCTGGCGAACTACTTCGCTGGTATCCCGCACGTGATCGTCGAGCCGGGTGTGAAGACCGGTGTGCCGATCCTCACGGACAACCCGAAGGAAGTCGGCGCCGACCGCATCATGAACACGCTTGCAGCGCACGTGCTGTACGGCGGACCATCGATCGTCGTCGACTTCGGAACCTCTACGAATCTCGATGTGGTGTCGGAGAAAGGTGAGTTCCTCGGCGGTGCGCTGGCGCCCGGCATCGAGATCAGTCTTGATGCGCTTGCCTCACGAGCTGCCCAATTGCGCAAAGTGGAACTCGTGCGGCCACGTGCCGCGATTGGCAAGAACACCGTTGAAGCGCTGCAGTCGGGTGCCTTGTACGGCTTCGCCGGCCAAGTCGACGGCCTCGTCAGCCGCATCGCTGCTGAACTGAAGACGCCGCTGGCCGCCGTCATCGCAACTGGTGGCCTTGCGCCGATCGTGGTGCCCGAATCAGCGACGATCACCACGCACAATCCCGACCTCACCTTGCACGGGCTGCGACTCGTGTACGAACGGAATTCGGCGGGATAGTCCTCGGTAGGCTTCCGCCCATGACCGAGCAGAACCCGGCCCCGGAGGAGGACGACCTCCCCGAACAGATGCAGGTGCGCCACGAGAAGCGCAGCCGTCTGCTCGACGAGGGCCGTGCGGCATATCCCGTATCGGTACCGCGTACCCATTCGCTTGCACAAGTCCGCGCGGAGTGGCCGAACCTGGAACCGGACACCACCACCGGCACCACGGTGTCGGTCTCGGCCCGCGTCATCTTCTTCCGCAACACCGGAAAGCTCTGCTTCGCGACGCTTCGTGATGGCGACGGCACCGAATTGCAGGCGATGTTCAGCCTCGACAAGATCGGTGAGGAATCACTCGCTGATTGGAAGGCGACTGTCGACATCGGCGACTTTGTGTCCGTCACCGGCGAGGTCATCTCGTCGAAGCGCGGTGAGCTTTCAGTGCTCGCGGATTCATGGCAGCTCGCATCGAAGGCGCTTCGCCCCCTTCCGGTGGCGCACAAGCCACTCGGGGAAGAGACACGCGTCCGTCAACGTTATGTGGATCTCATCATGCGCGACGAAGCACGCCGTATGGCACGCATGCGGCCGCAGGTGATGCAGTCCATCCGGAGTTCGTTCGCTGCACGCAACTACACCGAAGTCGAAACACCGATGCTGCAGGTGATGCATGGTGGTGCGGCCGCCCGACCTTTCTCGACGCACTCGAATGCATTCGACATGCAGTTGTTCCTGCGCATCGCCCCCGAACTGTTCCTCAAACGCTGTGTCGTGGGTGGCATTGATCGTGTGTACGAGATCAACCGGAACTTCCGCAACGAAGGTGCTGACTCGTCGCATTCGCCGGAATTCGCCATGCTCGAGTTCTACGAGGCTTACGCCGACTACAGAGACATGGCCCGCACGCTTCGCGAGATCATTCAGGAAGCAGCGATGGCCGTCCACGGGACGTTGCAGTTCGAACTTTTCGATGGCCGCGAACAGGATCTTTCGGGCGAGTGGGGTTGGGTCTCGATGTACCCCGCACTGTCCGATGCGATCGGCAAGACCATCACACCGGAAACGCCGATCGATGAGCTACGCAAGCTCACCGATCTGGCGGGCATCAAGCCGGAGAAGACCTGGGTTTCCGGCAAGTTCGTCGAAGAACTCTTCGAACACCATGTCATCAGCACGTTCACCGGTCCGACCTTCGTTGCGGACTTCCCGGAGGACACGTCCCCACTCACCCGTGCGCACCGGGAAATCCCGGGGGTCGTCGAGAAGTGGGACCTGTACATCAATGGCTTCGAGCAGGGCACCGGGTACTCCGAGCTCATCGATCCAGTGGTGCAGCGCGAGCGGCTGGTTGCGCAGTCGTTGCTCGCGGCGAAGGGTGACGTCGAAGCGATGCAGGTCGACGAGGATTTCCTGCGCGCGCTCGAATACGGTGCGCCGCCGATGGGCGGAGTCGGCATGGGTGTTGATCGACTGCTGATGGCACTGACCGGACTTGGCATCCGTGAAACCATCCTCTTCCCGTTGGTCAAGCCGGAACGCAAGTGAATGCCCGTCGCTATGAATCAGTGACGTTGCCAGACGGCACCGTCATTCGTCCGGCGCGCACGAATGACGTGCGCGGCATCCGCAAGGTCATCGAGCAGTACGTGGAAACCGGGCGAATCGTGCGCAAGCCGTTTGTCGAGATCTACGAAGCGGTACAGGAGTTCCTCGTTGCGGAACACGATGGCGTGATCGTGGCCTGTGGTGCACTGCACGTGATGTGGGAAGACCTCGGGGAGATCCGCACCATGGCTGTGTCCCCGGACCATCTCCACAGAGGGCTTGGCGGCATCATCCTCGAAATGCTGATCGATCGCGCTCGGGGGCTTGGCCTGTCGCGACTGTTCTGCCTCACCTTCGAAACCGATTTCTTCGAACGCCACGGATTCCAGAGCATTGCCGAAGCGCCGGTGTCGCCGCAGGTGTACGAAGCACTCCTCGAATCGCATGACGAAGGCGTTGCGGAAATGCTCGGGCTCGAGCGCGTGAAGCCGAACACGCTCGGCAACACGCGGATGCTGCGGTTCATCTGATGCGCGCACTGTTCATCCAGCATGATCACGCAAGTCCGGCTGGACCGATTGCCGAGCGCTTCGAACAGCGCGGGTACACCATCGATTACTTCCAAGTCGTGCCCGAGGACCGGTACGAATCACCGAATGTGACGGTCGAGTTCCCGGATTTCTCGCAATACGACGTGATCGTGCCGATGGGTGCGTCTTGGGGGGTTTGGGACGAGGCAACCATCGGAAACTGGCTGGTGCCCGAACTCGCAGCAGTGCGTGCAGCACACGAGCGCGGTCAGGCGATCATGGGCATCTGCTTCGGCGGTCAGCTGATGGCGCGCGCGCTCGGTGGAACCGTCGCTCCCGCGCCGGCGTGCGAAATCGGCTTCACAGTGGTTCATTCCGACGACGAGAAGCTCATACCTGCCGGCCCGTGGTTCCAGTGGCACTACGACCGCTTCACAATTCCGCCAGGTGCCACGGAGATTGCGCGAACTCCCAAGGCGCCGCAGGCGTTCGTGATCGGCAAGACGCTGGCGCTGCAGTTCCACCCAGAGGTCACTGCCGATGTGCTTGTGACCTGGTTCGGCGTGCACGGGGCGAATCAATCGGTCGCCGACGACGGCCAGGATCCCGACCTCCTCATCGCGCAGACACGCGCGGAAGATGAAGCATCGACACAGCGCGCGTATGCGTTGGTGGATGCGTTCCTCGATCAGATCGCCAAGTAGACGTCAGCCGGTGTTCACTCGCTGCGCTCGTTCAACACGCACGGCTTACTCGGCAGCGTGAACTTTCGGGCCCCGCTGCGCTCGCTCGCTCAGCCTGTGTTGCGGAGGCCGGTGGCGATGCCGTTGATCGTCAACGACAGTGCGCGGCGCAGAGTCGGCTCAACTTCGCCGGACGTGCGTTCTCTTCGCACACGCTCGAGGAGTGCAATCTGCAGATACTGCAGGGGCATCAGGTAGAAATCGCGCACCATGAGTGTGCCGGTGAGTGCCGGATTGGACGCCAGTAGCGCACGCGAATCCGTCACTTCCAACAGCTCGCGCACCGTGAGCTCGTATTCAGCCTTGATGATCTCGAAGATGTGATGCAGGTCTGCTGGAACGAGGCGGGAGACGTACTGCCATGCGACGGCAAGATCCGTCTTGGCCAAGGTCATCTCGACATTGGAGATGAAGTTCCGGAAGAAGTGCCACTCCTTGTACATGCGCCGCAGGAGTTCGTCATCGCCGGATTCGCGAGCGGCTTTCAATCCACTTCCGACGCCGAACCAGCCGGGCACGATCTGCCGCGACTGCGTCCAGCCGAATACCCAGGGGATCGCGCGGAGACCGTCGATCCCTGCGTTGGTGTCCGGGCGTCGCGCCGGGCGCGATCCCATGTGCACGTCCGCAAGTTCCTCGATCGGAGTCGAGAGGGCGAAGTAGCGAGGCAGGTCGGGGTGATCGATCAACGCGCGGTACTGCAATTGCGCCGCCGCCGATGCAATGCGCATTGTCTCGTCCCAGCGTTCACGCTCGTTGGGGTCCTGCCGCGGCGTCTTGTTCAGCAGGGTGCTCTCAATGACCGCTGCCAGCGTTTGCGACAGGTTCTCGCGCGCCAGCGATGGCAAGAGGTACTTGTCGGAGATGACTTCGCCTTGTTCGGTGATCTTGATCTCGCCGTCGAGCACACCCCACGGTTGCGCGAGGATTGCGTCGTATGTGGGGCCACCGCCGCGGCCGACAGTTCCTCCACGGCCGTGGAACAACCGCAGATGGACGCCGTGCTTTCGTGCAATATCGCGGAGGCGCCGTTGTGCCAGGTGGATCTCCCACTGTGATGTCGTGATTCCGGCATCCTTGTTCGAGTCGGAGTAGCCGAGCATGATCTCTTGGATGTCGCCGCGGAGTCCGACGATCCGACGATAGGTCTGGTTACTGAGCAGGGTGTCGAGAATCTCGCCGGCGAGACGCAGCTCGTCAACGGTTTCGAGCAGCGGCACGAATCCGATACTGGCCTTGCCAACCACGAAGTCGATGAGCCCTGCTTCCTTCGCGAGCACTGCCGCCGCGAGTACGTCGTCCGCTCCCTTCGTCATCGAGATGATGTAGGTCTCGACGACGTCGTGCCCGTACCGTTCATGTGCAGTTTGGATGGCCTTGAACGCGTTGTAGGTGACGAGCCCTTCGGCATCGAGCGGCGGCGGCATCGATGCAAGCGGACGTACTGATTCCAGTTCGTTCGCAAGGAGTTCGAATCGCTCCTGCCGTGCAAGTGAGTGGTATTTGCCGTCTCCGAGGAGCCGGTCGAACAACTGCCCGAGTGCATGATGATGTTTACCCGAGTGTTCTCGCACATCCAGTGTGGCGAGTGAAAGCCCAATTGCTTCCATTACCCGAACGGCGCGATGCAGGACCTCGTGCGACACGGTGACGTCCGCCTCTGCGCCACGCAGCGAGTTCAGCACTTCGTACAGCTCGGCAAGGAACTCGTGCGTCGAGATGTAGTCGTGGTGTGCTCTGTGCGGCCCACTGTTTGCCAGACGTGCACGCGTGTTCACCAACTTCTGTCGGATCGTGGTGAGCTTGAGGCGCCACGGCTCCTCGGCATTGATGCGCAAGTACCGGCGGTCGAGTTCGGGCAGCGCGGCAAGGTCGCGCTCAATCGACGCCCAAAGCGCTTCATCCCGGGTCTTCGTCGCGATGCGTTCTGAAATCGAGAGATCCTCGAGCACCCGGTCCATGTGCACAAGCAGGTCACGAATTGCGTGGTCGCGCTGCATGGCAAGGACTCGAAGCGTGACATCGGGTGTCACGAACGGATTGCCGTCGCGATCGCCACCGATCCAGGATCCGAAGGTGATCGGCGTCGAGCCGTCGGGGAGTTCGATGTCGACCGAACCGAAGGCTTCGGTCAGATCCTCGAGCACTTCGACCAGTGTCTCGGTGGCAAGTGAGTCAAGGAAGTAGAGCGCGTTGCGCGCTTCGTCGATGACTTCCGGCCGTTCCAGTCGAAGTTCATCGGTCTGCCACAGGAGATGGATCGATTCGCGGAGCCGGTGTTCTCGTCGATCCGATTCGGGAAGATCAAGTACCTGCGCGAGCCGCAACAACTTCAGCAGGACTGAGCGGCGGGCTGCTTCGGTGGGATGCGCAGTGAATACCGGACGCGCATTCACCCGCGACAATTCGAAGGCGGCAACCCCGGGATCGATGCCGGCGGACTTCACCCGGCGTGCGGCAACCGCAAGCGGGCCACCTTCGGCAACACGGAGCTCAGCGAGTTCACGTGCTCGGTACACCTGCTCGGCGACATTCGCGAGGTGGAAATACATCGAGAACGCGCGCGACAGTTTGATGGCATCCTCGAGCGATACCTGTTCGAGGATCTCGGTCGCACGCGCCGGATCCTCGCGCACCTCGGTACGGATTCGTTCAACCAGTGCCAGGGCGTCGTCGCCCTCGAGACCCGCAATGGTCTCGCCCAGCAGGCGGCCGAGCCTGCGGATTTCGGCACGCAACTCCGAGTTCGTGTGCTCGAGTGCGTTGTTCATGGCTGACATAGGAGGCAATCGTATTCGGCGACGTTTCGCCCGAGTTGCCCTACCTCTTCAGGTGTGCTCGGGGGACACTTGCCCCATGAAGGAGTTCGTCGACTTCCTGGGGTCCCAGCCGCCGTTCGACGCGCTCGATTCGCAAGATCTCGACGCGCTCGCACGCACAATCGAAGTCGAGTTCTTTCCAGCCGGCACCACCATCATCGTCGCGGATGGCCCACGACTCGAGCACCTCTGGCTGATCAGGGCCGGCCGGGTTGCAGTGTCGGATCGTGGCACGGTTGTCGATGAGCGCGACATGGGAGACACCTTCGGTCATCTCTCGCTGTTCAGCGGATGGCCGCCGTCGTTCTCCGTCACCGCGGTGGAGGACACGCTGTGTTATCGCCTGCCCGATCCGCGTCAGGTCATTCAACATCCTGAACGTTTGCAGTTCCGTGCATACGGTGGAGCGAGCAACCGGATGCGAACGGTGCAGACCGCCGGTGTGGACCGATCACAGCATCCGGTCTCGAAGTACATGCGTCCGATTGTGTGGGCGCATCCGCTCGACCATATCCGCGATGTTGCCCGACAGATTTCGGAGGCGGGCAACTCCTGTGCACTGATTGATCTCGACGGGACCCTTGGAATCGTCACCGACAACGATTTCCGCAAGAAGGTTGTCACCGGACTTCTACCCGTCGACGCCCGCATCCATCAGGCTATGTCCGCACCGTGTCACTCGGTATCCCACTCGACCACGGTCGGCAGCGCACTCGTACAGATGGTTGAGTCCGGCTTCCATCACTTGGTTGTCCGTGACGATGCAGATAAGCCGATCGGCGTGGTGCGCGTTGTCGACCTCGCAAGCGCCGAGGTGCGGGACCCGCTCGTTGTTCGCAGGTCGATCGAGGATGCGCAGACAGATGCCGACTTAATCGCTGCGGGCCAGATGATCAAACCGACAGCCGTCGAACTGTTCGACAACGGTGTACCTGCTGCGCAAATCGGTGTGCTGCTCTCCACGATCACCGATGCCCTGCTGCGACGCATCATCACACTGACACCTGCGCCGGCGGACTTACCGTCGGCATCATGGCTGGTGCTTGGCTCGACTGCCCGACAGGAAGCCCTTCCGCTTTCCGACGTCGATACGGCGATTGTGTATGCAGACGGAGACTCGGAACAGGCACCGGCAATTCGCGCCTACGCGGGAACTGTGCTTGATCTGATGGAACGGGCGGGACTTCCGAAGTGTCCGGACAATGCAAATGCGACGAATCCACTGTTCACGAGATCTCAACAGGCATGGATCCGCGACACCGAGCAGTGGATGAAGGAACCGGAGACGCCGAATGCGTTGCTGTTCTCGAGCTTCGTCGCCGATACCCGTCCGATCACTGAACTGCTGCTCGGTCGTTCCGTGCTCGAACACATGTTGAACCGTGGACGCACGCGTCCCTTCCTCGGCATGCTGCTGAGCAATGCGCTTGCATCGCGACCGCCTACGGGCTTCGCGCGCGGGCTCGTCGTGGAAACGAGCGGCGAGTTCCGCGGGCAACTCGATCTCAAGAAGGGTGGCCTGCAACCGATCTGCGCTCTTGGACGCTGGTTCGGTGTTGTGGTGGGCGATGTGCAGGGAGGAACGGTCGCACGCCTGCAGCGTGCAGCGCACGCGGACATCATCACGCAGGACGAGTGTGACTCCCTCACTGCCGCCTTCACCAGTATCTACGGGCTGCTCCTCGAGCAGGAAGTGCTCGCGCTTCGCACACATACGAAGGGCGGCACCCACGTCGACCCGGAAACGCTCGACACCCTGACGCGCCGGCACTTGCGCGAATCGTTCCGCCTGGTCCGCGAACTGCAGGACCGCATCGAGAACGGTTGGAATGCGGGTGTCATATGAGCTGGTTTCGTCGGTCCGCGCTCGCACATGAGTACCGAACTTCGACCGTTGACACGAATGTGCCATGGCGTGACGTCGAGTATCTCGCTCTGGATTTCGAGGCTACGGGTCTGGACCTGCGGAATGACGACGTCATTTCCTATGGTGCAGTGCCGATCCGAGATGCGCGCATCGTCGTCGGTGACCAGCAGTACGCGCTAGTGCGTCCAACGAAGCCGGTTCCGCCGGAGTCATCGAAATTCCATGTCATTCGCAATCAGGACCTCGTTGATGCGGCGAGTTCAACGATCGCGGCGAAGGATTTGCTGGGGTTGCTGCGTGGGCGGGTGCTGGTGGCACATGCGGCATGGGTCGAAGTCGCGTTCCTGCGCCGCTTCTTCAATCTGCATGGCGCGACGTTCGACAGCCCCGTCATCGATACTGCTTCGCTTGCCCGCGCGTTGCATTTGCGACCACGGATCGATACACATGAGCCGCATCTTGAGACGTTGGCCGTTGAGCTGAATGTTCCGGTACACGATCCGCATCACGCATTGGGAGATGCGTTCACAACGGCGCAGGTATTTCTCGTGCTGGCCCACCGGCTTTCCGCTGCCGACGATGGTGTGCAGACCGCCGCTGACCTTGTGAATACGAGTCGGCAGTACGCACTCCTCCGGCCCTAGTGCCAGCGGCTTCACGCCGCTTTTGCCGCGAGTTCCGACGCCTGCCACAATACGGCCGTCCAATGCGTGGGGAACTGCGCGCGGCCAGGAGAGGTGTCCGAGCGGCCGAAGGAGACGGTCTTGAAAACCGTTGACACGCAAGTGTCCGTGGGTTCAAATCCCACTCTCTCCGCACACAAGGTCCCAACCAATCGGTTGGGACCTTGTCGCATGAGACGCTGCATTGGGGAGGCAGCCACGCGCGCAAGGTCGACCGTGTCGCATCCGACTCCGCGGAGGTCGCTGACCCGGTCATCCACAGGGCCCGGCCGCTATCCATCGCACATGAGTCGCGTCATTGCCGTATCCGGTGCCGTCGGCGGTATCGGCACCTCCACCTTTGCATACGCGCTTGCACTGCACGCCGCTCCCACGGGAACACTCATCGATGCACGCCGATCCGGTGTCCCGCTGGAATTGCTGATCGGCGGTGAGTCCGAACCAGGAACACGTTGGCATCAGATCCACGTCACAAGTGCTGCGATCGATGCGGAAACCATTCGCAGTGCGTTGCCGAAGTGGAACGACGTGCTGTTCCTCAGCGCCAATCGACTCGGCAGTGTGCGCTCGCCCGCACTCGCCCACATTGTCGACGCACTCCGGCAGGGATCGGCGGATGTCGTAGTTGATGTCGATGCGCGATCGTCGCTCATCGACACCATCCACCCGGATCTGCATGTCCTTGTGGTGCCCAACACCATCTACGGCCTGGGAGCGGCAGTGCCGGCTCTGCGGGAAAACACCTCGTTGCTCGTCGTGCGCACCCAACTGGAGGATTTCCGTTCGGACGAGATTTCGCGCTATCTGTCGCAATCGGTTCTCGGTGTCATCCAGCATGAGCGTTCGGTGTGGATGGCGCTGCGTGCACGCAAAGCATTACCGACCGATTCAAGTGTGATGCGGAGCGCAGCGCTCCTCGTTGCAAGGACCGCGGATGCAGCATGAACTGATCGACGATCTTCGTGCGGCCGCAGTCGCCAACGTCGGACTCGCATTGGTCGATGTCATCAACGAGCAGCGATTGCTGACCGATACGAGCACCTTGCAGGGCCTCGTCGCCGAAGTCGATCAGGAACTGCATGGACTCGGCCCACTTGCAACATTCGTGCAGCCGGGTGTCACCGACATCCTCGTCAATGGGAATCGTGAAGTGTGGATCGACGACGCGACCGGACTGCATAAGTCGACGTTGGTCTTCCACGACGAGCCGGCGGTGCGCAGACTCGCGGTGCGGCTGGCAGCGTCAGCCGGACGACGCCTCGACGATGCGTCACCGTGGGTCGACGCCAGACTGCCGAACGGCATGCGCTTGCACGCGGTGCTGCACCCGTTGTCCCGTGACGGCAGCAGCATTTCGCTGCGACTTCCTTCGAACTCGCCGTTCACATTGCGAGAGCTCGAGCAACGACGAATGTTCTCCGCGCAAGTGCGCAGGCAATTGCAGTCCCTCGTCGCGAGCGGTGAACCGTTTCTGGTTTCCGGCGGGACCGGTACCGGCAAGACCACATTGCTCGCGGCCATGCTGTCCGAGGTACCAGCGACGCAGCGCATCGTGATCGTTGAGGATTCTGCGGAACTGCGCGTCGAACACCCGCACGCGGTGTATCTCGAGGGGCGCCCGCCGAACGTCGAGGGTGCGGGTGCGGTGACGATGCGTGAGCTCGTGCGGCAGTCGTTGCGCATGCGACCCGACAGGTTGATTGTGGGCGAAGTTCGTGGAACCGAAGTGCTGGATCTGCTCAATGCGCTGAACACCGGCCATAGCGGTGGCGCCGCGACGGTGCACGCAAACTCGGCGGCGGACGCCGGACT
>CAXBQV010000025.1:0-19512 GCA_963978265.1 uncultured bacterium
AACTCTTCTAGGCACAAAAAAGCCCGCCGTGAGGGGCGGGCTTTTGACCGGAAGGGGAAGGCTCTTACGAGCTCTTCTTGTCCTTCTTCTCGGCCTTGGGGGCCTCGATCGCGGCCGGAGCGGCAGCAGCAGCGGCGCCGTGGTTCTTTTCCACGTAGCCCTTCAGTTCGTCGGGCGTGAGGGCGACCCAGAAGTGGGCTTCCAGCACGTCGAAGACGAGGTTGTTGGTCACCACGCCGTAGGTCTTGCCCATGAACTCAGCGTTCTTGGTCAGGACTTCGGTGGCCTTGGCGAGCTCTTCCTTGATCTTCTCGATCGAACCCCATGCGCGTTCGTACTGCGCGCGCTTCTTGGAAAGGATCAGGCGGCCTTCCTTGTCTTCCTTCTGGAGGACGAGGGCCTCAACATGATCACCGAGGTTGACCAACTCGCTCGGATCGATGTCCTGCTTGATTGAAAGTTCGCGGGAAGGGATCACGCCTTCGGTCTTATAGCCGATATCGAGGAGAACCTCGTCGCGATCGACCTTCACGATGGTGCCCTCGACAATGTCGCCGTCATTGAAATTCTTGATGGTCTTGTCGATGGCGGCGAGGATGTCCTCAGCCGAGCCGATGTCGTTGAGTGTGACGCCGGCGGTTGTAGTTGTGCTCATGGAGTTGAGTCTCCGGGTGGATAGATATCGATGTACACGCACGCCGACTCACCCGTTTCCGGGAACGATCACCTATGTCTGCAATCGCGTCAGAAGGAATACGCAGGTGGAAGCGTAGCGGGCAGAGGCGGATCACCCGAATCGGAGCCGCTCAGTGGGCAGCTTGGTCCCAGTTGTGCCCGACTCCCACGGAGACATCGAGCGGAACGGACAGATCGGCCGCCCGGCCCATTTCGGCCTGCACGAGGGCGGACACCTCGTGCACCTCAGATTGGGGGCATTCGAGCACGAGTTCGTCGTGCACCTGGAGCAGGAGTCGGGATTTCACGCCGCTAATTTCCAGCGCCTGTTGGACCCGGAGCATTGCCCGTTTGATGATGTCGGCGGCCGTTCCTTGGATCGGCGCGTTGAGTGCCATTCGCTCCGCCAGTTCCCGACGGACACGTTGGTCGGAGTTGAGGTCCGGCAGGTACCGGCGGCGACCGAACATCGTTTCGGTGTAGCCAGTCGTGCGGGCAGTCGCGACGACATCGCGCAGGTAGTCACGGACGCGTCCGAAACGCTCGAAATAGGAATCCATGAGCCGCTGTGCTTCGGCGGGGTCGACAGCGAGTTGCTGGGCGAGTCCGTATGCGCTGAGTCCGTACGCGAGTCCGTATGACATGGCTTTGATCCTGCGGCGCATGTCTGCATCGACGTCGCCCGGTTCCACTGCGAACACCTGGGCCGCGACCGTCGTGTGCAGATCTTCACCTGAATGGAAGGCATCGATGAGGCGTTGGTCGCCCGACAGGTGCGCCATGATCCGCATCTCGATCTGGCTGTAGTCAGCGGTCATGAGGACGTCGAAACCCTCACCAGGGACGAATGCATGCCGGATGCGTCGCCCATCCGCAGTTCGCACTGGAATGTTCTGCAGGTTCGGTTCCGTGCTTGCAAGTCGGCCCGTTGCTGCAACGGTCTGCTGGAACGTGGTGTGGATCCGTCCCTGCGCATCAATCTGCGGGAGCAACCCGTTCACCGTCTGCCGCAACTTCGACACCTCACGCCATTGCAGCAGGTGTTCGAGCAAAGGATCGGCGGTCTTCTCGAACAACGTTTGCAGCGCCTCGGCGTCAGTGGTGTACCCGGTCTTCGTGCGCTTCGTCTTCGGCAATCCCCGCTTGTTGAAGAGGATCTCCTGCAGCTGTTTCGGGGAGCCGAGGTTGAATGGCTCACCGGCAATGTTGTGCGCCGCGGCTTCCTGTTCCTGCATACGACTACCGAATTCGCTGTCGAGCGACTTCAACACGTTCTCATCGACGGCAATTCCCCGGTGTTCCATAGCTGCCAGCAGGAGCATGAGGGGTAGTTCCAATTCGTCCAGGAGCTTGCCAGCTCCTTCACGTTCAAGCGTCTCGTGGAGTTGCTCATACAGCGCAAAGGTTGCAGCGGCGGCAACTCCGAGATCGGCCGAGAGATCCTCGTCGAACAAGGATGTCGCGTGCTCCCCAGACGCCTCCAAACTCAAACCGAGCAGACGTTGCGCGCACTCGGCCAGATCTGTGGCCCGCAACCCAGGGTTCGCGAGGTAGGCCATGATCGCTGTATCGGCCCGCCAGCCGCGAAGGCCGGGCAACAATCGCACCAGCGGTTTGGCGTGATGGCCGATGAGCGCATCGTGGTCGACGAGTGCACGAAGGAGATCGTCGGTCATGGGCGCATACATTCCGGACTCGGCGTTCGCAGCGAGCCCCAAGCCCACTACTCGGTCGCCGACAACGGTCCATGCAATTGCGATCGGCACTTTCGAGCGGAGGAGCGTCAGTGCGGCGTCGGGATCGGCTGCCGACACCGTCAGCGTCGCAGCCGCGGCAGGAGCGGCAGCAGTATCGGTGCCGACGAACCGAAGGGCGCGCGGACGAAGCGCACGGAACTGCAGGGCGTCGAACAGTTCGTGCAAACGGGCTGTGTTCGCCGGCTGCACATGGAGTGCGTCCCAATCGAGCAGCCCCGGCACGGTTCGCACAAGTTCGGTGAGCTGCCGATTGAGCAACGCCTGCGAAGCATGCGTGCGAAACGCTTCACCGACCTTGCCCTTCAATTCATCGGCGTGTTTCACGAGGTTCTGGAGATCGCCGTAGGTGTTCAACCAGTTCGCAGCCGTCTTCTCCCCCACGCCCGGGATGCCGGGAAGATTGTCGCTCGAATCACCGCGCATTGCCGCAACGTCGGGATACTGCTGCGGGGTGACCCCGTACTTCTCGAACACCGCTTCCGGCGTCATCTGCACCAGGTCACTGACGCCTTTCCGCGGGTAGAGCACCGTGATGCGGTCGTTCACCAGTTGCAGCGCATCGCGATCTCCGGTGAGGATCATCACCTCAACCCCATCCTGTGCGGCCGCGGTGGCCCACGTCGCGATGATGTCGTCGGCTTCATACCCTTCCAACGCTGCGTGGCGAATGCCGAGAACGTCGAGAACCTCCGTGACGAGCTCGGTTTGGCCCTTGAATTCCGGCGGCGTCGCAGCGCGGTTGGCCTTGTACTCAGGGAACTGCTCACGTCGAAACGTATTGCGGTTCACGTCAAAAGCAACCGCAATATGCGTCGGTTGGAACTGCTCCAAGGTGGTGAGGAGCATGGATGTGAAGCCGTAAACGGCGTTCGTCACCTGTCCACTGGTGGTGACGAAGTTCTCGGCCGGAAGTCCGTAGAACGCCCGGTACGCAAGCGAATGCCCATCCAGCAGCAGCAGACGTTCGGCCATGCCGCGATCCTATGCGGCGGGCGTAGGCTCCTGACATGACGATCAATCAGTCCCTCGGCGAGATCGCCGACGCCATGGGAATCACATTGACCGAAGCCACTGCAGAACGCACGGCGGCCACCATGCCGGTTCCGGGCAATCGTCAACGGATGGGGATTCTGCACGGTGGCGCGAGTGCACTCTTGGCCGAAACTGTCGGATCGGTGGCCGCGAGTCTGCATGCCGGGGATAGCAGGTTCATCGTCGGACTTGAACTCAACATCACACATCACCGGTCGGCTACCGACGGTGTCATCACTGCCGTAGCGACCCCACTGGCGCT
Source organism: uncultured bacterium (assembly GCA_963978265.1). GTDB lineage: Bacteria > Actinomycetota > Actinomycetes > S36-B12 > UBA5976 > JAKALQ01. The sequence goes on from CAXBQV010000025.1 coordinate 3,727, forward strand.
CGGGAACACGATTGCGTCGTATCAGATCGAGTTGACGAATGATCATGGGCAGCGCATTTCGACAGCACGACTGACCTGTCTCGTGCGCGAGCGACGCTAGAAGAACAGCAGGAGCAGAGGTGCCACGAACAATGCCGGGAGCATCGTTCCTGTCTGTATATGTTTGATGTTGAGCAGCCGGAGTGAGATCGCACCGAGCAGCAGTCCACCGGTGGCGGTCATCGCGGCGACCTGCGCGTCGCTGAGGATGCTGCCGAGTCCGACGCCGATCACGGTCCACGCACCCTGGTAGATGCCAACGGGAATCGAGCTGAATGCGACGCCGATACCAAAGGAAGCCGCGAATGCAACCGCTGCGAAGAAGTCGAGACTGCTCTTGAGCGCCAACTGATCGATACCGGTACCGAGACCATCACTGATGGAACCGAGGATCGCCAGTGGTCCGATCACGAAGATGAGTGATGCGGTCACAAACCCGTCCACGAACAGATTGTCGCCGTCGCTGGCGAAGCGTTCACGCAGCAGTTCGCCGAGATGATCGAGGCGCTGTTCGATCTTGAGGAGGTAACCGATACCCCCACCAATGAGCATGGCTGCAAGCACGATCAACGTCGGCACGCCCGACGGCACGGCATCGACGAATGCCGCATCCGCGATCTTCGCACCGGAAGCGATGGCGCCGATCATCGTGACCAACCCCAACGCATCCGTGATGAGATGGCGAAGGGATTCGCTGAACCAGCGGCCGACGAGCACGCCGAGCAGGCCACCGGCGACCACCGCCACCACATTGATGACGGTGCCGATTCCGATGAACATCAGCCGCCCAGGTACGCCTTGGTGACTTCCGGATCTTTCGCCAAGTCCCCAGCATTGCCACTGAGCTTGATGCTGCCGGATTCGAGCACATACGCCCGGTTCGCCACACCGAGCGCAGCGAGTGCGTTCTGTTCAACGAGCAGGATGGTGACGCCTTGCTGATTGATTTTGACAATGGTTTCGAAAATGAGATCAACGAGCACCGGAGCAAGGCCCATCGATGGTTCGTCGAGCAGCAGCAACTGCGGCCGTCCCATGAGCGCACGGGCAACCGCCAGCATCTGCTGTTCACCACCGGACATGGTGCCGGCCTTCTGGGCGATGCGTTCGCGGAGACGCGGGAACAGTTCCAGCACATTCTCCATGTCTGCGGCAATGCCGTCCTTATCATCACGTAGGAACGCACCGAGTTCGAGGTTCTCCAGCACGGTCATTCCTTGAAAGATGCGACGACCTTCCGGTGACTGGCAGATTCCCTTCGCAACCACCTCATGGCCCTCGAGACCGGTGAGGTTCTCCCCATTGAAGGAGACCGAGCCTGTCTTCGGTTCGAGCAAACCGGAGATGGTGCGGAGCGTTGTGGACTTGCCCGCACCGTTGCTGCCAATGAGCGTGACGATCTCACCCTTGTGCACATCGATCGAAAGGTTCTTGACTGCGACGATGTTGCCGTAGGCGACGGTGAGGTCGCGGACTTCCAACATTGCACTCATCAGTTACCACCTTGGGTTGCGGCCTTGCCGAGGTACGCCTCGATTACGCGGGTATTGGACTTGATGTCCGCCGGACTGCCCTCTGCGATCTTCTCTCCCTGATCCAGCACGGTGATGCGTTCCGACACCTTCATGACCACGTTCATATCGTGTTCGATGAGGAGGACCGAGATCTTCTGCTCACCTCGGACGCGATGCACGAATTCGACGAACTGTGCGGACTCGTTGGGGTTCATGCCAGCCGTAGGCTCGTCGAGCAGCAGCACCTTCGGGTTCAACGCAAGTGCACGGGCCACTTCAAGACGACGTTGGTCGCCGTACGGAAGGTTGCGGGCATAGTCCGTCGCATACTTGCGGATTCCGACGAAGTCGAGCAGTTCCCGAGCCCGGGCATGTGCTTCGGCTTCTTCCCGACGTTGCGCACGCGTCTTGATGAGGGTCGAAATGATGCCTGCCCGCATATGGGAATGCATGGCAACCATCACGTTTTCCTCAGCCGTCATCAAGCCGAACAAGCGGATGTTCTGGAACGTTCGCGCCAAGCCCTTGGAGGCGATGATGTGCGGCGGCTTGGCCGTGATGTGCTCTCCGCCGAGCAGCACCTCACCCTCCGTCGGCTTGTAGAGCCCGGTGAGCACGTTGAAGAACGTGGTCTTGCCGGCGCCGTTGGGACCGATGAGACTCACGATCCCACCCTCGGGCACGTTGAAGGACACGTCCTTCACCGCGGTGAGACCACCGAACTTGACGGTGATGTGGTTCGCCTCGAGTGCGTTCGACATCAGTGGCCTCCCTGGTTGTCGCTGTCATGTTCGTGCATGACGAGACGGGTACGTGCTTCCGGAAGCAGACCTTCACGCCTGAACAGCATCATCAGGATGAGGATCGTGCCGAAGATGAGGAAGTTGAAGGATGGGAAGTTGATGTTCACGCCCAGCGCATCGTTGATGGTATTGCCGAACTGCTGGAGGAACGTCGTATTGATCCACGCCAGCACCAACGAACCGAGGATGACGCCCCACACGTTGCCCATGCCACCGAGCACGACCATTGCGAGCAGGATGATCGAAATCGAGAAGTTGAAGCGTTCGGCGTACACGCCGTCCACGGTGGTGGCGAACGCGACACCGCCGAGGCCGCCCGAGAATGCGCCCACCGCATATGCGGACAGCTTCGTGCGCATGAGCGGAATGCCCATCATCGACGCAGCGAGTTCATCCTCACGGATCGCCAGCCACGCCCGCCCGAGTCGGCCGGACCGCAGCCGCAGGGACACGAATACGCCGCCGGCAGCAATGACCGCATAAATGATCATCTTGAGGTCGCTGTCGAATGGGCCGAGTGTTTTGAGGCCGAAGAACTTGATGTGGTCGATCGGCGTGATGCCCTTGGTGCCGTTCGAGATGTTGAGCCCGAAGAAGTTCTCACCGTTGAGGAAGACCTGCGGGATGATTTCGCCGAACCCGAGTGTGACGAGCGCGAGATAGTCACTCTTGAGACGGAGCGTCGGTGCGCCGATGATGATGCCCGCAACCGCACATATGGCGCCGCCGATGAGCAGCACCCACCAGAACGTGATGTGGATGCCGTACTCCTGGCCCACCGGCGCATTGCCGAAGAGGTTGAACTGTGTGAAGTTCAGGAACGACGACATGAACCAACCGGCGCAGTAACCGCCGATTGCCCAGAACGCTACGAACCCGAGGTCGAGCAACCCTGCATAGCCGACAACGATGTTGAGGCCGAGGGACATGATGACGTAGATGAGCATCTGGTTCATGCTGTCGACGCCGAACCATCCACGCACGAATGACTGCACCGATGCGGGCGATGCGGGCAGGATCCAGTGGTAGAGGACGAACAGTGCCGCAACAGCTGCGGAGAGCGAGATCGCCCACGTGCGGTTGTTGTCGGTTTGAACCTTCGCGGCCATGATCACACCTTCTCCGTGACGGGCTTACCGAGGAGTCCTGCAGGTTTGAACACCATGAGCAGGATGAGGATCGTGAACACCACCGACTGCGACCACTGCTGGCCGAGCCCGTACACAAGGCCGTCGTTGAGGCCTTGGATGAGACCGATGAGAAGACCGCCGAGCACAGCACCCGTGAGGTTGCCGATGCCGCCGAGCACCGCGGAGGTGAACGCGATCAGGCCGAGCTGGTAGCCGAGCGTGTAGCTCGTCGTGCCGATGACCTGCTGGTACATGAGGCCGGCAGCACCTGCGAGCGCACCACCGAGTGCGAAGGTGAACGAGATCGTGCGGTTCACGTTGATCCCCATGAGTCTCGCGGCATCCTGATCCTGAGCGGTTGCGCGCATCGCTTTGCCCTGCCGCGTCTTCGTCACGAGGTACGTGAGCGCGAGCAGCAGCGGAATCGCGACGACGAAAACGGCGATTGCGCGGAATTCGAGCGTCGCGCCGCCGATGGTGTAGGTGGTCTTCGGGATGATCGACTGCCACTGCTTCTGACCGGAGCCGTTCCACTTCAAGCCGACGAATTGCAGAATGAACGACATGCCAACCGCGGTGATGAGTGGCGCGAGTTTCGGCGCCCGGCGGAGTCGGCGGTACGCGAAGCGCTCGATGCCGACATTGATGCCGCTGCAGAAGGCCATCGAAACCACGAGGGCAAGCAACATGATGCCGAAATTGCGCACACTCGGCTCAGTGGCGCTGAAGAGGGTGGTTGTGACAAGTGCCGACATCAGTGTGCCGAGCATGAAGAGATCGCCGTGGGCGAAGTTGATGAGCTGGATGATGCCGTACACCATCGTGTAGCCGAGTGCGATGAGCGCGTAGAGCGCACCGTTCCGCAATCCGACGAAAGCCACGGTCGCGAACTGGGCCGGATCGTTCACAAGGTTGATGCCGAGCCACGCGATGATTCCGAGGACGATGAGTCCACCGAGAATGTTGATCGTCAATGTGCCCGGGTTGAGCTTTCGCTGGGTCGTATCGCCTGCCATCTGCATTCCACTACTCGTTGAAGGATGTATGAAATTGACAAGGCGCGGGGTCCGAACTCGCAGTCCGGACCCCGCCCTTCACTTGTCTACCGCTAGAACTGGATTGCCCACGGCATGAGCGTCTTCGGAGCACCATCAGTTTCCTGCATGATGGTCACGTCGAGCGCTACCGTGTCACCCGTCTTCGGGTCGAGGTGGATTTCCTTGCCGAGCACGGAATCCGCTGCGGAGATCGTGACACCGCTGCCGCCGAGGACTGCAGACGTCAGACCGGCACGCGTGCCGTCCGAAGCTGCGATACCAGCGAGCACAACCTGCAGAGCCGCCACGCCGTAGAGCGTGTAGGAGTTCTGCGGGAGCTTGCCGTACTTGTCCTTGAAGGAGTTCGCGAATTCGGCACCCTTGCCACCCTGGGCAATCAGGGTGTCAGCCGAGAGACCGGCGAACGAGAGGTAAGCGCCGGCAGCTTCCGGCATCTTGTCGAAGTCCGGGTACCCGACGTAGCCATCCGGTGCCAGCAACTTCACCTTCGTGTTGTCGCCGAGCACTGCAACCTTGTCCTTCACCAGCTGGCCGCCGTTGGAGTCGAAGGTCGCACCGAAGTAGACGCAGTCCGGGCTCTGCGACTTGTACTTCTCGAAAATCGCCTGGTACGACGGCTGCTTCATGTCGTATGCGACATTGTCGATAACCGTGATGCCCTGCTTGACAGCGTTATCAGCGAATGCCTTCGCAACGCCCTGCCCGTATGTCGAGTTGTCATTGAGGACGAGGCACTTCTTCACGCCGATCTTCTGCGCCATGAACTGTGCACCAGCCATGCCCTGGAAGTCGTCGGTCGCGATGGTGCGGCCGTAGTTGCGCTTGCCGGTCGGGTAGTACTTGTCGGGCTCACCCGGTTCCCACGGCTTCGTGAGGCCGGGGTTCGTGTTCGCCATCGAGATCATGAGCATCGGACCGTTCGGATCCTGGTTGAGCACCGGGACCTCGATCTTCGCGCAACCGGAGTTGTACGTGCCGAGCACGGCGATCTCATTCGCGTTTGCTACGTGGTCCTGCGCGTTCTTCGCGCACTGTGCGTCGTCCCACGTGCCCTTGGCGGCCGTTGCGTTGTCGTAGTACTTGAGTTCAACCGTGTACTCGGTGCCGTCAGCGGACGTCACCTTGCCGCCGACCTGCTCGAGGTACAGCGCGATGCCGTTGTTGACTTCGTCGTTGCCATCCTTGTTCGCACCCTGGAGCGGGAGGTCAGTGGAGATGACAAGCGTGTTTCCACCGCCTGAGGAACCGCCGCACGCGGCCAACAGGAGGGCTGCAACAGCGGAGAGTGCTGCTGCTTTGACAGTCTTGGTCATGCTGTCCCTTTCAGTAGGGCCGAAGCGCGCTCGCGGTCCGGCTTGCGGAGGCAGTCTGCCCTTCACAGGAATCTCACAAAAGGGTCGTGGGGTCACAAGGGGGTTACGAACTATTTATGCGCCCAGTGCACCGATGAGCGGCTACTTCTGTGCGGTGGACCGCAGCAGCGTTTCCGCCACATCCCGCATGGAAACCCGCTGGTCCATTGCTGCCTTCTGCAGCCAACGGAAGGCTGCCGGTTCGTCCATGCCGTGCAGGGATTGGAGCACTGATTTGGCGCGGTCAACGAGTTTCCTCGTTTCGAGCTGTTCCTCGAGATTCCGGACCTTCCCCTGCAGGGATTGCAGGCGCTCGAAGGCGGATGTCGCCACTGTGATCGCGGGCAGCAGGTCTTGCGGGGAGACCGGTTTCACGATGTAGCCCATGGCACCGGCATCGGCCGCTCGGTCAACCAGCGCACGCTGCGAGAATGCCGTCACCATCACGACGGCACACAGCGATTCGTCGAGAACCCGTTCCGCCACCTGCAAACCGTCGAGTTCCGGCATCTGGATGTCGAGCAGGGCGACATCCGGGAGCAGCCCGCGGATCAGTGCAAGGGCGGTTTCACCATCGCCGGCCTGGCCGACAACCTCCACTCCCACGGTGGACAAGGATTCGACGAGGTCCATGCGGATGATCGATTCGTCCTCGGCGACGACCGCTCGAATGCCCATGCGGGAGATGCTAAATGCAGCCGATAGACTCCGCCACGCACAAGCCCTTGTGGCGGAACTGGCAGACGCGGCGGACTCAAAATCCGTTGTCGCAAGACATGTGGGTTCGAGTCCCACCGAGGGCACACCGCTGTGGCCACGGGGAAGCCGTGGCGCGCTCCCCCTTCTTTGCGCCCTACAGGGCGCGGACGGCGTCGGTGATTTTTGCCTGCAGGGACGCGTCCAGTGGCAGCAGCGGCTGCCTCGGAGGACCAACCGGAATGCCAAGGGCCGATACTGCGGCCTTCACCGCCGGGATGAACGGCGAGGTCATGATCGTGTTCATCAACGGATACAACTGCGCCCAGCGCTGCTGCGCGGCAGTGAGATTGCCGCCCATGACATCGTCGTAGATCGTCACGAGTTGCTTCGGGAAGATGTTCGCGGTGCCGGCCATCACACCTGCAGCCCCCTCGGTCAACGCATTCAACAGCAGCGAGTCCCAACCGATGAACGTACCGATGCGGTCACCCAGCACGTGGATCAATTGTCCGGCCTGTGCCATGTTCGCACTGGTGTCCTTGATGTACTTGATGTTCGGGATCCGATCGAGCAGATCTTCAACCATCTCGACATCGAGATTGACGCCCGTCGCGGACGGAAGGTTGTAGAGCATGATCGGAATCTGCACCGAACCGCACACGCGTTCGAGGTAGTTCGTCGTTTCGGCGCGTGAGAGTGGTTCGTAGAACGGCGTGACGAGCATCAACGCATCCGCACCCGCGGCCTCTGCATGCCGTGAAAGCGCAATCGCCTCAGCAGTGCTGACCGATCCGGTCTGCGCGACTACTGGGACCCGACCTGCTGCATGCTCGATCACGGTCTCGACGACGAGACGACGCTCGTCCGCCGTCATGGACGTGAATTCGCCGGTGGACCCGCACGCGACCACCCCATGGACACCGCCGTCAATGCTGTGCGACACGACCGTGCGCAGCACGTCGACGTCGATCCGGTCGTTCGCATCGAACGGGATTGCAAGAGCGGTGAGAACGCCGCGCAGGGTTGTCGTCATGAGATTCCTTTGTGTCGGGTCAATGTCGGTAGGAGAACGAATGGTCGAGGGATTGGCAGTCCGACCCGAGCCGACTCTGCACCTCTTGCGCGGCCATCAAGCCAGTTGCGATTGCCGTTTCCGTGTAGAGCGTGCCGAGGTAGTCGCCGGCTAGCTGGATCCGACCGTCCCTGCGCGTCAGGACGGGCTGCAGTTTGGCGCGGCCCGGGAAGCAGTACGGGGCACCCGTGTACCACCGCTGCACGTGCGCTTCTGCAACATGCGACGCGAAACCGGGCAGGACCGCATCGAGATCCGCAATGTAGGTGTCACGGATTTCATCATCTGACTTCTCAAGCAGTGCACGCGCAATGCTTGCGGGAGAGAAGGTCATGATGCTGCCGCCCGGTTTCCGGTGCGATTCCCGGGCGCGGATGAGACTGGCCTGGTTAAGGATGATGTTGAACGATCGGTTCGGCGTCGCGATCGAGTAGGTGCCGTCCCACACCTGGGGCGAGGTTTCGTTTGTGAGGAATGCGGCGCTGACGTACGGCCCATAAATCACCTTCGACAGCGCGGCCTTGATGTCCGGGTCGAGATTCACCGCCACTCGACTCGCCACCGTCGCCGGCGTTGCCAGCACGGCGTATCTGGCCTCCATCTCCGATGCCGTTCCGTCACGCTCATAGCGGACGATCACCGAATCGCGCCGCTGCTCGACTTCGTGCACGGTGCTCCTGAGAAACACGCGATCACCGAGTGCTCCAGCGATGGATTCGGTCAACGTTGCCGGGCCACCGAGGATTCCATTCGTCAATCCACCGCCGATTCCCCAGACGAGACTGAAGTAGCCAACGCCGGCACCGGCTGAGATCTCATCGAGGTCGGCCGCCGAACGGGTCACGGTGGGCTTGAAGAACGCCTCGGCATCCTTCGTGAGCGGACCGATGAATTCGGCGAACGACTGTTCGTTCATGAAGTTGTAGATCCGTTGCTGCCGGGCCGCCGGACTCTCCCCCGGGCGCTGCTGCACGAGTTTGGCGTACCGGGCCACGGCCGTGCTCACCTTGACCGTTGCCCTGATGAGATCGAAGCGTGCCCTGTTCGACATGGGGATCCGGAACGGGTACGTCTCAATGCGACCACCCGTCAGCAGTTTCCCGTTCATCGCGAGGGCCGTCAGCACACCCGTGATCGGTGCAACATCAACGCCGGTCGAATTCAGCAGCCAGTCCGTGGAGGAGCCGCCACCCGCATACACATGCGCACCCCAGTTCAGCCAGTACTCGCCCCTTCGCTCGGATCGGATGCGACCACCGACACGTTGTTCGGATTCGAGCACGACGATGTCGCGGTTACGCAGGCGCCAGGCACTGGCGAGACCTGCGATTCCGCCACCGATGACGACGACATCTCTCATACAGCTACGCCTTCGTATTAGTCGTGGAGCGTGACCCAGATGGTCTTCGCCTCGGTGTACTGGTCCAGAGCTTCCAATCCCTTGTCCCTGCCACCGAAACCTGACATCCGATAGCCGCCGAACGGTGTGGTGATGTCGCCCTCCGCATAGCCGTTGACCGCAACCGTCCCGGCACGAACGCCGCGTGCCATCCGGACTGCGACGTCGATGTTCGCCGACCACACTGTTGCCGCCAAGCCGTATTCGGTGTCATTCGCAAGTGCAAGTGCTTCCTCCTCGGTGTCGAATCCGAGAACTGACACCACCGGACCGAAGATCTCTTCGCGCGCCACCGACATGTTCGGCGTCACATCGTCAATCACCGTGGCACTGACAAACCAGCCACCGGTTTCCTCGAGAATCTGCTGTCCCCCGCACGCAATCGTGGCGTTGTCCGATCTCGCCGCATCGATGTAGCCGAGCACCTTGTCGAGTGCGGCGGGTTCGATCAATGGACCGAGGGCGGTTGTCGAGTCGATCGGGTCGCCCATCGGGCGCGACTGCGCATGACGCACCAACGCAGCGACGAGGTCCTTACGGATTGCATTGTCGACGAGGATGCGGGAACGGGCACTGCAGTTCTGGCCGGAGTTCCAGAAGGCCGCGCCGGCCAGATCGGCTGCGATCATGTCCAATCGATCCGCGCAGTCGGCCATCACGATCTGTGGACTCTTGCCACCGCATTCGAGCACGACGTTCTTGAGATTGCTCGCTGCTGCGTACCGGAGGAATTCGCGACCGATCTCGGTCGATCCGGTGAACGCCACCGCGTCGACATCCATGTGCAGACCGAGTGCCTTGCCTGCAATGTGACCGAGGCCCGGCACGACGTTGAACACGCCGGCCGGCACACCCGCCTCGTACGCGAGTTCGGCCATGCGAATTGTGGTGAGCGACGCAAGTTCCGGCGGCTTCACCACCACCGAGTTGCCGGCGATCAATGCAGGTGCGATCTTCCACGCGAGCATGAGCAGTGGGAAGTTCCATGGCAGCACGGCACCGACGACGCCGATCGGCTCCTTCACGATGAGCGCCAGGCTGCCTTCCCCTGTTGGCGCTGTCTTGCCGAAGACCTTGTCGGCGGCTTCTGCATACCAACGAAGGGTTTTCACGACTTCCGGTAGGTCGACGCCGAGGCAGTCGGCAATCGGCTTGCCGGCGTCGAGGGCTTCGAGGTGTGCCAGCGGCTCCAGGTCACGTTCGACGAGGTCTGCGAACCGCAGCATGATCGTCTTTCGCTCGGCGGGAGCGATCCGGCTCCATGTGCCGGCGTCGAACGCAGCGCGCGCGGAACGGACGGCCCGATCGACATCGACGTCCGAACACGCGGCAACCTGCGCAAGAACCGTGCCGTTGCTCGGCACGTATGAATCGAAGACGGACCCGTCGAGCGCGTCGACGAATTCGCCGTTGATGAATGCCTTGGTACGGAGTTCGACGTCGACGCCGCCGATGCTGATGCCCATGGTGCCTCCCGGTGCTCGTGCTCCGGAACGGTAGGCGCGGCTTCCCAGCCTGGACCGAAATCCGCCAGAATGGTGCCGATGTCAAGTTCTCAAGTCAACAAAGCAGGTCCGTCGTCACGGCCGGTGGTCGAAGCGCCATTGCATGTCCGCACGCTGCGGTGGACCTCCGCCGACATCGCCGACGCGGTCGGTGCGAGTCAAACGCTGATCGCACGAACCTGGAAGCGGACATTCGCCCCCATCGACGACGGGATCGCGCAGACCGTTCGTGCGCACGCCGGCTCACTCGTCGGATTCAGTGTGACACACGACAACGTCATCATCGTGCTGTCCCGACAGCGACAACACGATGTGGCGCCCGCGGCGAACTTCATGCGTCAGCCACGCCGACTGCCGTTGCAGGCGCTGCTCGCCACTGACCTCGTACGTGATCGAGTTCCGTCGACCGCGACCGCGTCGGGCTTCTGGCAGCAACTCCTGCGGCAGGGTCACGAACCCCAGTCCCTCATTGCTATCAGCCGTCATCCCACGACGGAGGTGCCGGCCGAACACCTCCTCATCGTCGACGAACCAGCTCGGTGGCAACAGTTGCTCGCGGACCTCGTGGTTGCAGCGCTGGACACGCCCATGTCCTCATTGCGACAACTTCAGGCGCAGGTGAATGACTGGGTTGCGAGCGGGAGGGCCCGATTCGAGTGGCTGGCCCCTGCTGATGCCACCGCCGGGCATGGCGTCCCCGCTCGTGTGTCGTCAACACCCAGGCCGCTCGGCCAAGCCCTTGCCGATGATGCGTTCAGACTCATCCTCGCTCGCGTCACCACCGGGCAATTGGTCGGCGGAGACCGCATCACCGAAACGTCGCTGCAGCGCGCGCTACACACATCCCGAACCCAAATCCGGGATGTCATGCGAACCCTTGCACTCGGCGGACTCGTGCAGCTCGAACCGCACCGAGGAGCGATCGTGCCGATTCCCACGACGCAGGATGTGCTCGACATCTACGACGCCCGCCTCGCACTCGGCCGTGTCCTCATCACGCGTGCTGCGCTCGATCCCCATCGAGACCTCCGCGCAGCCGAATCCGCATTGCGATCCATGGCACGTATCGCCGGTACGTCCGACGCACGCGCCACCGGCGACGCGGACGTGCGATTCCAGGATGCGCTCGTCGCCAGCAGCGCATTGCCACAGATCCACGCGATGTTCCGCGCGCTGTCATCCCAAATCCTGCTCTACACAGCGGTGCTCGGTGTGAAGTATGTGTATTCGATTCCCGAGATGCTCGGGGACGACATCCGCATCATGGATGCGGTGAAGGCCCGCGATGTCACCACCGCAGTCGAGGCGTGGGAGTCGAAGATCGATGCGGCGAAACACTTCATGGCGGCTCACCTGCGATGATCTAGGCTCCCTCCATGGATCTCACACGAGCCGCATACCAAACCACGGCCGGCGGACCCCTCGACGTCGACCGGTCGTTCTACCAGGCAATCGCCGACGATCCGGGACGCGCCCTCATCGAATCGTTCGTTGTGCCCATCAGAAGCGGTCGCGCATGGCGAGTTCCCGCCGGTCACATCTGCCGCATCGTCACCATCGAAGGACCGCAGGTAGCCGACCTCAATCTGTGGAACGCCAACGATCCGCGGGAACGGCTGTGGGCATCCCGAACCCGACAATTGCAGGCCGCGCACGTCACCACGTTCAATCGGCTGTGGTCCAACCTGCCATTCCTCCGACCGCTCGTCACCATCACCGGCGATTCACTTCACGAGTACGGCGTCGACAGCGACGGAGCGCGCGTACACGATCTCCTCGGCACCCGATGCGACCCCTACGTGAACCGGATCCTGTCTGGAGAGGATTTCGATTACAACTGTCATTCGAACCTCGTGCGCGCGGTGCTGCCATTCGGGCTCACCGAATTCGACGTCCACGACGTTCTGAATGTCTTCCAGTTGACGGGATTGAACGAGCAGGACCAGTACTACATGAAGGCCTGCCCCGCGAAGGTCGGCGACTACTTCGAGTTCTTCGCGGAGATCGACATCCTTGCCGCGCTGTCCACATGCCCGGGTGGTGATCTCTCAGTGCCGTACTGGGGTCCCGACGCACGGGATCCGCTCGACGTCTGCCGGCCTCTCGGCATCGAGGTGTGGAAGCCGACGGCGTCGCTGCTGCGCGACTGGACAATGCCCGAGCGCGCGCAATACGCGGGCATGCATGGACTGAAGGCGCGGCCGTGGGCGTAGCGCGGATCGATCTCAACGCCGATCTTGCCGAGGAATGCGGCGGAGACGATGAGATCTTCCCGCTCCTCTCGAGCGCAAACATCTGCTGCGGCGCGCACGCTGGTGGGCCCGCGGCCATGCAAACAGCCGTCTCGGCTGCCCGGGTGCACGGTGTGACTATCGGCGCTCATGTCGGCTACGAGGACCGCGAGCATTTCGGCCGTATCGCGGTCGATATACCACCTGAGGAACTCCATAGCTCCATGACGAAGCAGTTGCGTGCATTGTCGGCCATATGCGACGCCGAAGGCGTGCACATGCAGTACGTAAAGCCGCATGGCGCGCTGTACCACCGCGTGGGTTCCGATCCGGTGCAGGCACAAGTGGTTGTCGATGCCGTAGCAGCGATGGATGCGAATCTGGATCTGCTCGTACCGAACAGTCCAATAGTGCGCAGGGCCGCCGAAAACGCAGGAGTGCAGTGTCATTTCGAGTACTTCGCCGATCGTGGTTACAACGCAGACGGAACGCTCGTGGATCGCCGCCGCGAGGGGGCGATGCTCACTGCAACCAATGCCATCGTGGAACGCGCGCTGCGGTGGTTGGAAACGGGGCTCGTCCGCTGTGTCGACGGCCATGACATCCGCGTCGAGGCGACGTCGATCTGTCTCCACGGCGATGAGCAGGACGCGATTGCGTCGGCGCGTGCCCTCCGTTCCGCACTCGATGAGCGCGGCTACGCTGTGCGGTCATGGCGAGCTCCGTAGCAACGGCCGTCCGTTCCTACGGGCCTCGGGCGGCCATTGTCGACTGCCCGGCCGCAACGGTGATCCCGCTTGCGGCCGCACTCCAGACTTCCGGGCTCTTCAGTGAAGTTGTGCCCGCCGAAGTATCCGTGCTGGTCACGTGGCCTTCGACCACCACGATTGACGACCTGCACGGCATGCTGCACACCGTCGACGTCAGCGGAGCGGCTCCAGTCGGGCGCACGATCGAAATCCCGGTTCGGTACGACGGGCCTGACCTCGAACACGTGTCTGAAATCACCGGCTGTTCGATTCCGGAGATTGTCGCACTGCACACGGGCACCACTTATGTGGCAGCGTTCGCGGGCTTCGCGCCGGGCTTCATGTACTGCACGGGACTCCCGGAGCAATTGCGGGTACCCCGGCGGGAAACCCCGAGGGTCGCGGTCGCGAAGGGTGCGGTAGCAGTCGCCGATGTGTACACCGCCGTGTATCCGTCGGTATCGCCGGGGGGTTGGAACCTCATCGGGCACACCGATGTGGAATTGTTCGACCTGAAGGCGGCTGATCCGTCGCTCATCAAGCCCGGTGATCGGGTTCGCTACGTAGTGGGGACTTCATGACCACGATGCGCATTGTGCACATCACCGGCTACGCGACGGTGCAGGACCATGGCCGGCCGGGCCATGCCCATCTGTCCGTCCCTCCGAGTGGCGCCTTCGACCGCGACTCCCACGATTTCGCAAATCGGTTGGTCGGTAATCGGATCGCCGCCGCCACCCTCGAGATGACCCGCGCGACCGTGCAACTGTCGTTCGACCACGAAACCACCATCGCCGTAACCGGGGCACCCGCATCCATTGTCATTGATGGCCGGCAGCGGGACATGCAGCGCGCGGTCATCGTCCCTGCACACACGACCGTGCTCATCGCAACCCAGCATCTCGGCATGCGCACCTATCTGGCGGTTCGCGGCGGTGTATCAAGTGAACCCGTCATGGATTCGCGTTCATACGACGAATTGAGTCGGATTGGCACGCCGCCGGTGGACACGGGAACGGTGCTGGGCATCGGCACCGACGCGGAAGCAACACCTGCAGTTGCTCGGCAGGTGAGCTCGGGCGTGAATGTCTCCGATGCAGTCACCTTGCACGTCCACAAAGGTCCTCGCTGGGGTTACTGCTCGAATGCCGACGACCTGCTCGAACACGAGTACACCGTTACCGCACAACTGAATCGGATTGGCCTTCGGCTGGCTGGCACGCCCATTACGTGGAACACCACCGAGCGGCTTCCGAGCGAAGGCATGCTGACCGGTGCCATCCAGATCGCCGCCGACGGCCAACCGATCATCTTCGGCCCCGATCACCCGACCACGGGCGGTTACCCCGTGATCGCCGTGCTCGATGAACGCGAAATCAGCACGGTGGCGCAACTCGCACCGGGAACAACGGTCAGGTTCACTCAGGCACGTCGCTGAGCCGCTGCTGCACGGACGCGATCCGACCGAGCAGGCCGTTAATGAATGACGGCGACTCATCCGTCGACAGATCACCGGCGAGGCTGACGGCCTCGTCAATTGCAACATTCGTCGGGACGTCGTCCGCGTAGAGCAATTCGTAGGTTGCGATTCGCAGCAGATTGCGGTCCACCGCAGGCATCCGGTCGAGACTCCAGCCCTCGGCATACGTTGCAAGCAGCTCATCGATCCGATCACGATGCGCGACAACGCCGCGCACGAGATCCTCGGTGTAGGGATTCAGCGGTGACGTTGCGTCCGTTGCTACGCGGAGATAGACCGAGTGCGGCTCGATTCCCCGCTGCTCAGCCTCGAACAGCACATCCAGGGCGCGTTTGCGCGCCTTGGTCCGCGCGTTCATCAGGAGTTGACGCGACCGAGGTAGGAACCGTCGCGGGTATCGACCTTCACGCGGGTTCCCGACTCGATGAAGAGCGGCACCTGGATCTCGAAACCGGTCTCAAGTCGCGCCGGCTTGGTACCACCCGTTGAACGGTCACCCTGCACACCCGGATCGGTGTGTTCGATCACGAGCTCAACGGACGCAGGGAGTTCGACATAGAGCGGCTCACCATCATGCGTCGCGACGATGCAGGACTGGTTCTCGAGCATGAAATGTTCGGCATCACCGACAACTGTCGGGTTCACGTGGATCTGGTCGTAGGACGAAGAGTCCATGAAGACAAAATCGTCACCGTCGCGGTACAGATACTGCATGTCGCGCTTGTCGACGTTGGCCGTTTCGATCTTGACGCCCG
>CAXBQV010000026.1:0-19234 GCA_963978265.1 uncultured bacterium
CGGCGGGACCGTCTTCGCGCGTTCGACGTCTGCCCCGGTGACGACGGTTGCCACAAGCCCTTTGCGCTCCATGGTGAGGAACAGCCCGCGTTCGGGGTTGATGTCGTGGTACGCCATGTCGAGTTGCGCCATGCGTGGATCGTCGAGATCCATGCCGTGTTTCGCTGCCGCACGATCGAGGATCGCCTTCTTGAGCACCCAGTCGATTTCGGTATTCACTGTTCCGAATTGCTGGGTTTCGATCGCGTTGAGGGTCCTTCGCCACAGATCGAGGGCGCGCGACATGAGTCCGTCATGGGTGCCGGCTTCGGCGGCGTGGGCAGTAACGGCGTTGCAGTATTCCCACTGGATTTCGAGGGCGGTGGCGGTCGTCCCGTTTGCCAGTCGAACAGGAGTCCGACCGGTGGGATCGAGTGCGATCTCGCGAATCGCTTTGACCGGGTTCTCCATCGTGAAATCCCGCATCGTGCGGCGCTCCTCGAGAAAGCACAGCAGGCCATGCGTGGTCGCGATCTTGAGCAGGTTGGTCGTCTGCGACATGGAGGAGTCTCCGACGATCACGTGCATTCGGCGATACAACTCGGCGTCCGCATGCGGTTCGTCACGG
Source organism: uncultured bacterium (assembly GCA_963978265.1). GTDB lineage: Bacteria > Actinomycetota > Actinomycetes > S36-B12 > UBA5976 > JAKALQ01. The sequence goes on from CAXBQV010000026.1 coordinate 608, forward strand.
GTGTTGATGATCGGTCGGGAACGCGTCGTCGCGGAAGAAACGCCGTCCCACATGTGATCGGCCCGCTGGCTCACTGCGAAATGTGCGCCCTTGCCGGTCTGGACCACCTTGCCCGCGCCAACGATCAACTGTCGCGTGATGAAGAACGGGACGAGGAAGCGTGCGATGTCGGCGAAGTCACCGCCGCGGCCGACGAGGTAGTTCTCATGGCAGCCGTACGAGTTACCGGCTGAATCGGTGTTGTTCTTGAAGAGGAACACTTTGCCGTCGATACCTTCGCTGCGCATGGTGTCTTCGGCTTCGAGCGCCATCTGGTGCAGGATCGCATCCCCTGCACGTTCATGTGCAATGGCGTCCCGGAAGTTGTCGCATTCGCAGGTGGCGTACTCGGGGTGCGAACCGACGTCCAGATACAACCGTGACCCATTGGCGAGGAAAACATTGCTCGATTTGCCCCACTGCACGACCTTGCGGAAGAGGAAGCGAGCAGCGTCGTCCGGTGTAAGTCGTCGGGTGCCGTCGGGTGCGACACAGGTGAGTCCGTACTCGGTCTCGATCCCGAAGATGCGCCGCTGCAGCGCGGTCACTGGCCGCCCTTTTGTACGTAACTCCGCACGAATTCCTCGGCATTCACCTCGAGTACGCCGTCGATCTCGTCGAGGAGTGCATCGAGTTCGTTGGTTTGAATACCGGTGGCAGACGCAACATCGACCGTCTGCTCCTCGCGTTGCTGCGGGGCGACGTGGCGTTCCTGCTGTTCGCGTCCGGCCATGGGTCGAGTCTAGGCGTTGCCCAGGATTTCCAGCAGTTCGGCCGCCGTCGCCGATCGCTCGAACAGGGGTTCGGTGAGTGCAGCGGTTCCGCGCAGCGGGTCCATCAACGGAATACGTTGCAGTGCGACGGCGCCCGGTAGATCGAGCACGACAGAGTCCCACGACGCAGCGGCAACGTGTTCGGGATAGCGTCGGATGACCTCTCCGCGGAAGTACGCGCGCGTGTCCTTCGGTGGTTCGAGCACAGCGCGTTCGATCTCGTCATCCGTGAAGAGCCGACGCAGTTTGTTGCGAGCAGTCATCAGCCGGCCGAGCCCCTTGTCGGCGCGCACATCGGAATATTGCAGGTCGATGAGTTCAAGCCGCGGCGCTGCCCAGTCGAGATGCTCCCGTTGCCGGTACGCCTCCAGCAGTTGGAGTTTGGCCACCCAGTCGACACGATCGGCGCAGCGAAGCGGATCGGCTTCCAAGTCGTCCAGCACACGCGTCCATTCCTCGACGAGGTCCACGGTCTCCTGGTCGGTGTCCGGCGAAAGCGCACGACGGGCCGCCGCTACATAGGCCCGCTGGATCTCGAGGGCGGTGATCGTGCGACCGCCGACGAGGCGGATCCCCCGCCGCAGCCCGATGTCGTGCGAGACCTCTCGCATCTCGATCACCGGGTCCTCGATGGAGAACGACGGGAGTTCGATACCGCGTTCGATCATCGAAAGCACGATGCTTGCGGTGCCGACCTTCAACCAGGTCGCGAATTCGCAGATGTTCGCATCACCGGTGATGACATGCAGCCGTCGCCATTGCTCCGGATCCGCATGCGGTTCGTCGCGGGTGTTGATGATCGGACGGCGCATCGTGGTCTCAAGTCCCACTTCGGCCTCGAAATAGTCCGCCCGCTGCGTGATCTGGTAACCGGGGGTATCGCCGATCTGCCCGATCCCGACCCGACCACTGCCGGTGTAGATCTGCCGAGTAATGAAGAACGGCGTCAGATGGGTCACGAGTGTTTCGAACGGAACAGCCCGATCGACGAGGTAGTTCTCGTGGGTGCCGTAGGACGCGCCCTTGTTGTCGGTGTTGTTCTTGTACAACTGCATAGCCGAACGTTCGCCGAACAGCCCGACTGCTCTCGCAGCACGTTCCATCACCACCACTCCGGCAGCATCGAAGAGCGCAACATCACGTGGTGTGACGCATTCCGGACTCGAATATTCGGGGTGTGCATGGTCGACGTACAGCCGGGCACCATTCGTGAGCACGATGTTGGCGAATTCGCCTTCGGTGTTCGTGAGTTGACTCGGGTCTGCATCCGCCATCGACATGTCGAAGCCACGCGCATCCCGTAACGGCATTTCGGTGAAGTAGTCCCACCGCGTCCGCCACAACGCCTCCGGGAGGGCAGCGCGCGCATAGCCCGTGACGATATGCGTCGACAGCGTTGTGGGGTTCGCTTCCGGGAATCCGGGCAGCAGGATGCCGTACTCGGTCTCGATGCCCATGACCCGTCGGCAGGTGATCACAGGTACGGGCCCGTCTTCGTGTTCGATTCGATGGCGCGTCCGGTGCCGGCTTGTCCGTCGATGAGCGTCCGGATGAAGACGATCCGTTCTCCCTTCTTGCCGGAGATGCGGGCCCAGTCATCGGGGTTGGTGGTGTTGGGAAGATCCTCGTTCTCACGGAATTCGCGCGCACATGCATCGATAAGATGGGCAAGCGTCAGACCACGCTCGCCATCGGCGAGAAGGGCTTTGATCGCGGACTTCTTCGCGCGACGCACGATGTTCTCCAGCATGGCACCGCTGTTGAAGTCCTTGAAGTAGAGCACTTCCTTGTCCCCGTTGGCGTAGGTGACTTCGAGGAACTTGTTGATATCGGTCATCGCGTACATGTAGTCGACGGTCGCCGTGATGAGCGAGGCCACAGTTGAGGCGGCGTCGCCTCCGTGCTTGGCGAGTTCGGCAGGGTGGAGCGGCAGGTCTGTGCGCAGGTACTTCGAAAGGATGTCGTAGGCGGCGGTCGCGTCCGGTCGTTCGATCTTGATCTTCACATCCAGCCTGCCCGGTCGCAGGATTGCGGGATCGATCATGTCCTCGCGGTTCGATGCACCGATGACGATGACGTTGCTCAGCCGCTCGACTCCGTCGATTTCCGCCAACAACTGCGGCACGATGGTGGTTTCGGTATCGGAGCTGACACCGGTACCACGGGTGCGGAACAGCGAGTCCATCTCGTCGAAGAACACGATCACCGGCATACCTTCGCTCGCCTTTTCACGAGCGCGATGGAAGATGGTCCGAATATGCCGTTCGGTCTCTCCGACGTACTTGTTGAGGAGCTCCGGGCCCTTCACGTTCAGGAAGTACGACTTCGTTCCAGTAAGGCCGGTTTTCTCCGCGACCTGCTTCGCAAGGGAGTTCGCAACCGCCTTGGCGATGAGCGTCTTGCCACATCCGGGTGGCCCGTAGAGCAGGATTCCCTTGGGCGCAGCCAGATCGTGTTCATGGAACAACTCCGGATGCAGGAACGGCATCTCAACCGCGTCGCGGATTGCCTCGATTTGCGGGGCGAGCCCACCAATGTCCTCGTAGGCGATGTCAGGAACTTCCTCAAGGATGAGATCTTCCACATCGGGCTTCGGGATTCGTTCGTAGACGAAACCACTCTTGCTGTCGAAAAGGACGGCATCACCAACGCGGAGTTTCGTCTGCTTGAGATTATGTGCGATTCTGCCGATGGTCTCCTGATCCGTGTTCGTCATCAGGAGGACGCGTTCGCCGTCGTCGAACAGCTCACGGACGACCACGACGTCCCCGGAGTCCTCCCAATCGCTGACGGCAATCACGACCTGGGATTCATTGAGTCGGACTTGCCGGCCCGGAACGAGGTCGGCGGGATTGATACCGGGCATGGCGACAACCCGGAATTTACGACCCTGGAACATCACGTCGACGTTCGAGAGGTCATGCGCCCGGAGAACGGTGGCATAGCCGCTCGGTGGGATCGACAGTCGTTCGACTTCCGAACGGATGCTGACCAGTTGTTCGCGTGCTTCACGGAGCGTTTGCGTCAAACGATCGTTCGCGGACGTGAGGGTCTGGATCTCGCGCCGCAGTTCTGAGACCTGGCCCTCGAGCAACTCCACACGTTCGGTCATGGCGTCGAGTTTAGTCGGGCACGGGCGGCGTGTAGTCCTCGCCGTACGCTCCCTTGGCCGGCTTGCTGCGCTTGAGGAACGGCTTCACGCCGGGTGCGAGTTTGCGCGTGGTGACAAGGAAGCCGGTGTGGCCGATCATGCGGTGATCGGGTCGCACCGCAAGCCCTTCGAGGTGCCACGTCCGCACGAGCGATTCCCACGCACGAGGCTCCGTCCAAGACGCGCGGAGCCGCAAGATTTCGACGAATTTCGACATCTGGGTCGTGGTTGCGATGTAGCAGCACAGCACACCGCCGGGTACGAGTGCGGCCTCCACTGCGTCGAAGCACTCCCATGGGGCCAACATGTCGAGCACGATCCGATCGACCGAGCCCTGCAATTGGGCAAGCATCGGCAACTGGTCCTGGAGGTCTCCGACGTGCACGTGCCAATTGGGCGGTCGTTCGCCCAGGAACATCGTCACGTTCCTCTCGGCTGTCGCGGCAAAGTCCTCGCGACGCTCGAACGAGTGCAGTGCACCGGCATCGCCGACTGCCCGAAGGAGATAGCCACTCAGTCCACCGCTTCCGACACCGGCTTCCACCACGACGGCACCCGGGAAGATGTCGGCGTTCGTGATGATCTGCGCCGAATCCTTCGGATAGATGACAGCGGCACCACGTGGCATCGCGAGAACATGGTCGAGCATCAGCGGGCGGAGTGCGAGGTACTCGGTTCCGCCGGCTGAGGTGACGATGCTGCCCTCGGGCCTGCCGATGATCTCGTCGTGGGGAATGCCGCCCTTGTGGGTGAAGAAATTGCCGCCCGTCTGCAGCGTGATGCTGTGCAGCCGTCCCTTGGAATCCGAGAGCTGGACCCGGTCCCCTGCTTCGAAAACTCCGCGTTTCTGCACCGACACGGTGTTGAGGGTAATGGATGACGGGGAGGGCGCATACCATGCCCGCATGGATGAACTGACGCTGAAGGCGACACTGTCACCTTCGCGCATCTCCGATTTCAACAGTTGCCCGCTGAAGTTCCGCTATCGCAATATCGATCGCATTCCCGAGCGGCCTGGCATCGAAGCGTTCCGTGGGACCGTTGTGCACAAGGTTCTTGAAGATCTCTTCGATCTGCCCCGCGACCAGCGAACGCGGGAGCATGCGATCGGTGATCTCGCACGCGCCTTCGAACACGAATTCGCCGAGAACCCGAACGCTCGATTCGCCATCGACAGCGATCTCGCGTGGCCCGACGATCCGCGGGAGGCGTCGCAAGCGGCGATCGACGCCTTCCTTGCGGGTTTGCCCGCGTTCCTCGAGCGCTATTTCGTTCTGGAACATCCCGACACTTTCGATGCCACCCATCGCGAGAAGTACGTTCGCGGACAGCTGGACGACGACCTATGGCTCCATGGATTCGTCGATCGGATCGACGTGGCCCCGACCGGCGAGGTTCGAATCGTCGACTACAAGACCGGCAAGGCGCCCAATCCCGGATTCGAGGACAAGGCCCTCTTCCAACTCAAGTGCTACGCACTGCTATGGCAGATGGAACACGATGTAGCCGTCAGGCGCCTCATGATGCTCTTCCTCGGAAGTGGCGATCGGCTTGTTCATGATCCGAAACCTGTGGAGATCGAGCAGGTGCAGGCGCAGGTGCGCAAAGTGTGGGTCGCGATGAAAGCGGCAAATGAACGAGCCGCATGGGAACCAAAGCCATCGAAACTCTGCGATTGGTGCAGTTTCCAATCGCGATGCCCTGCCAAGGGTGGCGTCGCACCGCGATTCGAACCGGTCCCGCTCGAATTCCCGAAACGGCGTTGAGCGATGCTCGACTTTCGCGAAACCACGATCACCGGCGATGACGGGGCGGTCCTGCACGCATTCGTGCACGACGGTGAGACATTGCCGGTGCTGCTCCTGCACGATCTCGGTATGGATGCCACCTACTGGATGCCGTTCCTCCACGCCGCACTCGCGAAACAACCGAAGTTGGCTGTTGCCGCTATCGACCTGCGCGGCCATGGCGGGAGTGGGCGTGGCACGGAAACCTCTCGCAAGCGCATGGTCAAGGACTTGCGCAGATGGATGCAACAACTCCGGATCGATCCGCCGATTGTTGTCGGGCACGGGTATGGGGCGGACATTGCGCTGGCCGCCGATTTCCTCACCGCGGTTATCGCCGTCAATCCCGCACTCGGACGCGCGGCGGAACGCCTGCTCGAAGACGTTTCCGCACCACCGGGAATGCGCGGGGCAGTCGACGAGGAATCGCTTCGAATGTGCGTGGTCTGTGCCCAGAACGCAAAAGCGTTGCGCCGCAGCCGTCGCGATGCGCCGTTGTTCCTCGCGCTGTCCGAACCCGCGGACACCGCGGCACCGGGCGTTGACGCGCTTCGGGACGTTGCCGAGGACACGCAGGTCTGGAAATTCGGGACCCGCCACCTGCCGTTGGAATCATCGGCAGGGCTCGCCGCATTAGTGTTGGGATGGATCGAGGAGGTCGAATGAGTCTCGACGACATGCTGGCGAACGTGCCGGAGTTGAGCGACCCCCTCCTCATCATTGCCTTCGAAGGCTGGAACGACGCTGGCGAGGCAGCCACAGGGGCCGTCGACCATCTCCTCGAAATCTGGGATGCGGATTGGATCGGTGACATCGATCCCGAGGACTACTACGACTTCCAAGTCAACCGCCCGCATGTGGTGTTCGACGAGCACGGCCGTCGCGAACTCACGTGGCCCTCGACTCGGCTGTACCTTGCGAAGCCCGAGGCAGCGCATCGCGATGTGCTGATCATGCGCGGGATCGAACCGAACAACAGGTGGCGCAGCTTCACCGCAGAGGTGCTCGGGGTCCTGCGCGAACTCGACGTCCAACTCGTTATCACGCTTGGTGCGATGCTGGCTGAAACTCCGCACACGCGACCCATTCCGGTGAATTGCACTGCGACGACCGAGGAACTTCGTACGAAATTCGGATTCGAACCTTCTCGCTATGAAGGTCCGACAGGCATCCTCGGTGTGATCACTGCCGCTTGTGCGCACGCGGATATCCCGGCGATCTCGCTCTGGGCGGCTATCCCCCACTACTTCAGTCAACCGCCTTCGCCGAAAGGTTCGCTGGCAATCGTCGCTTCGCTGGAGAACGTGCTCGATTTCGAGATCTCTGTGGCGGAGTTGCCCGAAGAGGCGCATGTCTGGGAAACAGATGTCGACGAACTCGCCGCCGACAACGACGAAGTCATGACGTATGTTCACCAACTCGAGGAATCGCACGACGCGGAGACACCGGAATCCACGAGTGGTGAACATATTGCTGCAGAATTCGAGCGCTATTTGCGCCGCCGCGAGAACTCCTGATCAACGCCCGTTTGCGCTTCGGAAGCGCGCAACGGCAGCGTTCGTCGATGCATCAAATGTTGGCGCGCTGGTGCCCATGAGGGCAGGCACGATCTGACTGGCCATGACCTTGCCGAGTTCGACACCCCATTGATCGAAGGAATCGACGTCCCAGATGGCGCCCTGGACGAAGACGATGTGCTCGTAGAGCGCAACCAGAGCGCCGAGCACCGCCGGAGTCAAGCGGTCGTACGTGATCAGGCTCGAAGGCCGGTTCCCGGGCATCACCTTGTGTTGGATCAGATTTGCTGGAGTGCCATCGGCTGCCACCTCCTCGGCCGTTCTTCCGAAGGCGAGGACTGCAGCTTGCGCCAGGACATTCGCAATCAGCAGATCCTGGTGCGATCCCGTCGGGTTGTGCGACGTGAGGCCGACGATGAAGTCCACCGGGATCATCGTGGTGCCCTGATGCAACAATTGATGGAACGAATGCTGGCCGTTCGTGCCCGGCTCACCCCAGTACACCGCACCCGTTTCCACCTCTACTGCGGAACCGTCGTGGTGCACAGACTTTCCGTTGCTCTCCATTAAGAGCTGCTGCAAGTAGGCCGGAAAACGTTTGAGGTACTGCTCATAGGGCAGCACTGCCACGGACTGTGCGTCGAAGAAGTTCCGATACCAGACGCCGAGCAATGCCATCGTCACTGGCATATTCCGTTCCAGTGGCGCGAGCCTGAAATGTTCGTCCATCGCATGGAATCCGGCAAGGAGTTCTTTGAAACGCTCCGGCCCGATCGCAATCATCGTGGACAGGCCGATCGCACTGTCCATCGAGAAGCGGCCACCCACCCAGTCCCAGAATCCGACGACGTTGGCGGGATCGATGCCGAAATCCGCTACCGCAGCGGCATTCGTCGAGACAGCGGCAAAATGTTTTGCCACGTCCACATGCTCACCGAGCTCGCGCCTGAGCCATGCTCGCGCCGTACCGGCATTCGTCATGGTTTCCGACGTGGTGAACGTCTTCGAGGAGACGATGAACAGCGTCTGGGCGGCTTCCAGACCGTGGAGTGCTTCCGAGATATCGGTACCGTCAACGTTCGAGACGTATCGGATGTCGAGCGCCCGATCGCTGTAGATGCGCAGTGCTTCATAGGCCATCACCGGCCCGAGATCCGAACCACCGATGCCGATGTTCACAACGGCGGTGATCGGCCGCCCAGTGTGACCGAGGAATTCCCGCCGGCGAATGCGGATGGCGAGTTGCTCCATCTTCGCAAGCTCGGTGTGTACCTGCTCCACCACGTTGACGCCGTCGACCAGCAGGGTTTCACCCATGGGTTTCCGAAGAGCAATGTGCAGCACCGAGCGGTTCTCGGTGGTGTTGATCCGGTCGCCGCGGAACATGGCATCCCGCTTGCCTTCGACGTTTGCCGCGCGTGCGAGTTGCAGCAACAGGGCGTGGGTATCAGCGTTCGCCCGATGCTTCGACCAGTCGAGCGTCAGTCCAGCCGCGGAGATTGTGCAACGCTCAACTCGATGCGGCTCGGCTTCGAACAGGGACCTCAGCGTGGTACGCCGGATTTCGTCGGCGTGCACCCGCAGATCGTTCCACCCCTGCAATGACGAGACGTTCATCGTGCTCCTAGATGCTGATACCCAATAGCGCATCGCACGCACGGGCAACAAGCCCGGGCCCACCGATGTGCATTCCGCCGATTGCGAGCTGCTCGTCAACCCAGGCATCAACAGCGGCCAAAGCGGCTGGCGCGTCGAGATCAGTGGCGAGGGCAGCACGGATTGCGGAGAGCGTGGACGTGCCGTCAGGTCCGGTCTCGCGCGACATCGCAGCACGCCACCGGTCCAACCGTTCCTCGGCAACGCGCAAACGGTCGTCGGTCCATTCCCAGTCCGATCGATAGTGGTGCGCGAGGATCGCGAGTCGGATGGCAAGCGGGTCGTGCCCTGCCTGCCGAAGTTTGGAGACGAACACAAGATTGCCTTTGCTCTTGCTCATCTTCTCGCCGTCGAGTGCGACGAGTCCGGCGTGTACATAGGCCTTTGCGAATGGTTCACGCGCCGTCGCAATCTGCGCCTGCGCAGCACTCATCTCATGATGGGGGAAGATGAGGTCCTTGCCGCCGCCTTGCACGTCGATCTTCATATCAAGATTGTCAACAGCGATCGCCACACATTCGATGTGCCAGCCCGGGCGTCCTTTGCCCAACGACGAATCCCAAGCGGGTTCCCCCTCCCGCGCGGACATCCACAGCAGCGGGTCGAGCGGATGTCGCTTGCCGGGCCGTGCCGGGTCTCCCCCGCGTTCCGCGAAGACCGCGAGCATGTCCTGTTCATCCAGGTGGCTGAGGAATCCGAAATCTCGCTCCGCATGGATGTCGAAGTACAGATCCCCGTCAACGGAGTACGCCGCGTCCGCCAGTTTGCATTCCTCGATCCAGCCGACGATGCGGTCCATCGCTTCTGTAACGCCGATGTAGGGATCCGGCGGTAGTACTCGGAGCGCCGACATGTCGTCCTTGAACCGTTGCACTTCGCGCTCGGCCAATGCGGCCCAATCAACTCCGGTGGCGCTGGCCCGCTCCAAAAGCGGATCGTCGATGTCGGTCACGTTCTGGACGTACTTGATCTTCACGCCGGCATCGAGCCATGCCCGGTACAGGAGATCGAAAGCGACATAGGTGGCAGCGTGGCCGAGATGAGCGGCGTCATACGGCGTGATGCCACAGACGTACATCCGGGCTTCACCGCGAAGCGGATTCGTCTGTTCGATGCGTCGAGTCGCGGTGTTGTACACCGACGGCAATGTGGCCCGTCCCGGAAGTGTGGGGACGGCAGCAGCGGGCCACGGATGCATGGGAACAGCCTACGGGTCAGAATATCGGCCACGGGATCGCGGGCCAGTCTTCCGACGGCAGCGGATATCGACCGCTGGTGTGCAAATCGTTGATCCGGTGCCGTAATGCGACAAGTTCGGCATCGGTCAGTGCCGTTCGTAGCGCCGGTATGTCCAGGAGATCGTCGGAAATGCGTTGGAGCAACGCCTGTTCGATTGGTCGTGCTGCGAACCCCCACAGGACTGTGCGGAGTTTCGGTTCTGCATGGAACGTAACGCCGTGATCGACAGCCCAGAGCCGACCCTCGGGGTCGCGGAGCAGATGTCCGGCTTTGCGATCGGCGTTGTTCATCACGGCATCGAGGAGCGCGAGCGCACGGAGATCGGGAAGATCGCGATGCACCACCTGCACGCAGGTGCCATCGGTCAATTCTGCGTCGAGTACGTGCAGCCATCCCTCGTCCGGGGACTCGACGACATCGACGTCCGCCACGGAGGCGTCGTCGATCCAGAGTTGGAGCGATCCAGGCCCCAACGGGAGATCCTCCCTCCACACCGTCGGAGGGACGTGGGGAATCCCGAGCTGCTGCGACACTTCGTACGCTGCCACCTCCCGCAAGCCGAGCACGGTGTCGGGGAAATCCCACAGCTGCCGCTCACCCGCTGCCGGTTTGTACAGCGCGCGCACCGGTGCGCTATCAGTTGCACACTCGACGACGTAGGCGGCGTTCGATGCATGGGGATGCCGGCCGATGACGGTTACAGCAGTGGTCAGCAGGGTTTCGATCATGCGAAACGACGGTAGCCGTTTGCTCGCGGACAGATGTGGCCGTTCGGATCAAGCGGGAACTGGCAGAGCGGGCAGGGCTGACGACCCGCAGCGATCAAACGTTCGGACCGCGCATTGAACGCACGAGCCTGCAACGGCGTGATGCGCACGCGCAGGCATTCTGGCCCATCATCAGCGTCCGACTCGACGTCCGGAATCTCGATCGATTCGTCCTCGACGAGTTGGTGTGCCTCGATGGTGATGAGCGCTCGTTCCGGGTTCCAGGCCAGGCCCATGGCTCCCACCCGCCATTCCTCGTCGATCGGAGTGGTCAACGGTTCGAGGTCGAGGTCACCGGGTGGGATGGCGGGGATGCCGTTCACACCCCGGCGGAGGAGGTCGTCGAGGAGGTCGTCGCACCGGTCGGCAAGCAGCCGAAGTTGTTCCTTGTCGAGGACGACGGAGATGAGCCGTCGTTCGTCCTGCGCCTGCAGGAAGAAGGTCCGCTGACCGGGCACGCCTACTGTTCCAGCGACGAACCGCGCCGGAGGGTCGAACAGATGAATGACGCGGGTCATGCGGTACCTCCTCCGCCCCCCACCGTACCGCGATCGCTCTTCGCAATCCCTTCCAAGGCGGCGGCGGCACCGGTGATCGGAATGTTCACCGCGAGGAGTCGCACCTGCTCACCGTAGGCGATGAGTGAAATGGAACAGGGGTCGACCACGATTCGCTGAAAATCGTCGAATCGTGCACCACATGCATCGCTGACCACCGCCTTGATGATGTCGCCATGGCTCACGAACACATGGACGCCACCATCAGTGCAGCGTTCCCGTACCGTTCGAACGCTGCGGGACGCCATATCGATGAGACGTTCCCCGTTCGGAAACCGTACGGTCGAGGGCGATGACTGCACATCCCGCCAGAGTGGCTCTTCGGCGAGTTCCTTGAGGTCGCGACCCGACCAATCGCCGTAATCGCATTCGATGATGCCAACTTCATTGATGAACTCGCGCTGGCCGAACACGAGTCGGGCCGTTTGTTGCGTGCGCTCGAGTGGACTTACCGACACAGATGCGGGTGTCAACGCAGAGAAGGCCGGAGCAAGATCTCGCGCTTGCTGCTCACCGCTGTCCGACAGCAGGACTCCCGGCAATCTTCCGGTGAGCAGGCTTTTCGCATTGGCTGTGCTGTGGCCGTGCCGAAGCAGAACTGCGATACCCATCAGACGGCCGTCACAACGCCGAATGCCACGAAGGAGAGCACTGTGGCACCGAGGACGATTCGGTACACGATGAACCAGCGGAAGTTGTGCGTGGCAACGAACTTCAGCAGCCAATGGATCACTGCCAGCCCGACAACGAAGGAAAGAAGTGTTGCGATGAGTGTGGGCCCCCATGCCACTGATTCGTTCCCGATCTTTCGCAATTCGTAGATGCCGGACACGAGGACCGCTGGAACCGCGAGCAGGAACGAGTATCGGGTTGCAGCGATTCGAGTGAAACCGAGGAGAAGTGCGATCGAGATGGTTGCGCCTGACCGGGAGACGCCGGGGATGAGCGCAAGCGCTTGTCCGAGCCCGAGTGCAACCGCGAGCCCGATCGACAGGTCATGCAGTGACCGCCGACCATCCGCTCGTTGATCGGCGATCGCAAGCAGGATCGCGCCGACGATGAGCATGCTGCCCACCAGTAGCAGATTCCGCGCACCACCCTCGATGACGTCCTTGAGGAGAAAGCCGATGAACATGATCGGCAGCGAGCCGACAATGACGAACCAAGCGGTGCGCTCCTCTTCGTCGTTGATTTTCCGGGTTCGGAGCGAACGGAGGAATCCGCGGAGCAAACGCAGCAGGTCGTGCCGGAAGTACACGAGGACGGCGACTTCGGTACCGATCTGCGTCACGGCCGTGAAGGCCGCGCCGGGATCCCCCCAATTGGCAAGGCGCCCGACGATGAGCTGGTGCGCGGAAGACGAGATGGGCAGGAATTCCGTCAGTCCTTGTACGACGCCGAGACACAATGCTTCAAACCAGGACATGGCCCGCCTTCCGTCGGTTGCAGCGTAGAGCCTCGCGTGGCTCCCACGCCCGAGCGGCACGACGGCCTACCGTGCTCGCATGCGATCGCTCGGCCGTTCAGGAGTTCTCGTGTCCCCGCATGGTCTCGGCACCATGACCTGGGGTCGGGAGACCGACGAACACGAAGCCGCCGAATTGCTTGATCTTTTCGTCACCTCCGGTGGAAACTTCCTCGACACCGCCCCGTTCTTCGGCGAAGGCCGCGCAGAGACCGTGGCCGGCAAATTGATCCACGAATACGACCGGGAAGCGCTCGTCATCGCATCGCACGCCGGGGTCAGAACCGCTGGTGAGCGCCGCATCGATGCGTCACGGACACATCTGCTGCTTGAACTCGACGCGACCCTGCGCCGCTTGAATGTTGAGTACGTTGACGTGTGGTACGTCGATCGGTACGACCCACTTACACCGATCAATGAAGTGCTGCTCACCATGGACATCGCCGTCCGGAGCGGTCGAGTCCGACATGTCGGCGTTGGAAACTACAGCGGATGGCAGCTTGCGGAGATCGCGGCGCTGGCATCAAGCGGGCTGCCGATCATCGCAACCTGCATGGAGTACTCGCTTGTGCAGCGCGGCATCGAACGGGAGGTGCTGCCGGCGGCGCAGCATTTCGGGACGGGTGTGGTGGCGTGGTCGCCACTCGGTCGTGGCGTGCTCACCGGCAAGTACCGAACGGGCGTCCCAGCGGATTCCCGTGGTGCTTCCCCGCTGTGGGGCAGATTCGTGCAGACACACTTGTCAGCACACGGTCGTCGCGTCGTCGAAGGCGTCGCGACCGCGGCATCGGGTCTGGGACTGGCGCCGATCGACGTTGCCCTCGCGTGGATGCGGGAGCGTCCCGGAGCTGTCGCGTCCGTGCTCGGTCCCCGGACCGTGGGGCAGCTTCGAGCGGCGCTCGCACATGTGGATCTGGTCTTGCCAACCGAGATTGTGCAGGCGCTGGACGAAGTGTCGGAACCCGAACGGGCATACCCGGACCCCGTCTAGCAGGACCGCAGGAACCTATCCATCACGCGCGTACCGAACGTGAGCGACTCGACCGGTACGCGTTCGTTCACCCCGTGGAACAGCTTCGCAAATTCCAAGTCAGCCGGCAGTTTGAGCGGAATGAAACCGAACGCTCGAATACCGAGCTTCGCGAATTGCTTCGCGTCCGTGCCACCGCTCAACACATACGGAACCGGTATCGCCCCTTCGTCCTCGGCGCGCAGCGCTGCGGCCATCGCGTCGACGGTTGGCCCGTCGAAGGTGGTTTCCATGGTGATATCGGAGAACATTTCGGCAATTTCGACATCGTCGCCCAGCAGCTCCTGAATCGTTCGATCGAATTCGTCCTCGAATCCTGGCAGAACGCGGCCATCGACCGAGCCTTCTGCAAATTCCGGGATAACGTTCATCTTGTATCCAGCACTCAACATCGTCGGCTGCGCACTATTCGCGAAGGTCGCGCCCACCATCAACCCCACCGGCCCAAGCAGCCGCACGAGTTCGGCCTGATTGTTCGGATCGATATCGATACCGAGCGCTTCCGACAACTCGTAGACGAATCGCTTGTTCGTTTCAGTCAGGCGGACGGGCCACGGATGCCGCCCAATTCGCGCAAGCACTTCGGCAAGAGCGGTCACTGCGTTGTTGTCGTTCAGCATCGATCCATGCCCGGCGCGGCCTTTGGCGCGCAACTTCATCCATCGCAGACCCTTCTCGGCCGTCTCAATGAGGTACAAGCGTTTGCCCGGCGCAACTTCGAAGGAGAACCCTCCAACCTCGCCCACACACTCAGTCACTCCGGCGAAGAGTTCGGGACGATGTTCCGTCAACCATTGCGCACCATGAATTCCTCCGGCCTCTTCATCGGGCAAGAACAGGAACACCATGTCTCGGTCAGGGTGAACCCCATTGCGCTTCCATGAGCGGAGGTTTGCCAAAAGAGTGGCAACGCCATCCTTCATATCGACCGCTCCGCGCCCCCAGACCATCCCATCGGCGAGCACCCCTTCGAACGGAGGGTGCTCCCAATCCCCCGGTGCCGGGACAACATCGAGATGCGCATGCACGAGCAGTTTCGAACGATCGGCATGCGCGCCGTCGACACGGACGATCACCCCTGCGCGCCTGTCGCCCGTGGTGCGGAAACATTCGTTGTCGATGCCCATTTCGTTCAAGCGTTGCGACACATAATCGGCAACACCGATCTCACCGGACCCACTTCCATCTCCGAAGTTCATGGAATCAATTCGGATGAGATCCTGGAGCAATTCGACGACTTCTTGCTCGGCATCGGGCAGCGGCGCTATTTCCATGGCCGCA
The DNA here is from genome assembly GCA_963978265.1 of uncultured bacterium. Taxonomy (GTDB): domain Bacteria; phylum Actinomycetota; class Actinomycetes; order S36-B12; family UBA5976; genus JAKALQ01. Next base: position 15,870 of record CAXBQV010000026.1, read on the forward strand.
TTCTGTCCGAGAAACCAAGAGCATTTGGGACATTCCGAAGCAGGTTGCTAGCATTCGCGGGCATCGTCCGGGTGGCGGAATAGGCAGACGCGCTAGCTTGAGGTGCTAGTCCTCGCAAGGGGATGGGGGTTCAAGTCCCCCCTCGGACACCAGGAAAACCGCCTTCGGGCGGTTTTCGTGTTTTCAGTCCCACTGAATCTCGGTATCGGCGACCATGTCCCGAAGATCGGCAAGCATCTCCGGTGTGAGATCGAGGCGGTCAGTCCCCTGCGACTTGGAAAGCTTGCCGCCGCGTTCGTCGGTAACCAAACCGTGGTGGAAGAAGCGAACGTTTGCAAAATGGCCGTCTGACATGAATCCGGCGAGGTACTGCTGCGCGAGCGTGGAATCCACGAGATCTTCTCCGCGAACAATATGGGTGATTCCCATGTCCACATCATCGATCAATGATTGCAATTGATAGGCGGGAAGATCCTCGCGACGCCACACGATGAAATCCCCCATGGCCGACCGCAACTCCGGATGTTCCGGCGGGACATGGACGCGGACCGCCGACTTGCCGGAGACGAGCTTGAGCCGCTGCTTGGCACAGCCCCGCTCGCACAGGGCGTCACGGCTCAATTCACGCCTCGAACACCGGCAGATGAACGCAGGGAGTCCGGCCGCGATCATCGATTCCAGCCGATCGTAATACCGATCGATGCGGCCAGGAGTTGCAGCGAAACCGTGGTACTCGGCCAAGTCCTGCGGTGGCCCTTGCCATTCGATGCCAAGCCAGTGCAGGCAACGGAACACGTCCTCGATGTACTCATCGCGCATCCGGAATGCATCCAGGTCGTCGATTCGTAGCCGGAGTTCGGCATTCAGTTCCTGCGCAACGCGTTGCGTGAGCAGGAAGTTGTACAGGTTGCCCAGATGGAGGAATCCGCTCGGAGTCGGTGCGATGCGTGTTCTGTTCATAGGGCAGTGACTGTCCCCGATCCGTGATCGGCGCCTGCGAGGAAGGCCTCGGCACGTACTCGATCCGGGAATCGAGCCTCCAAGGCCGCGAATTCCGGGCCATGATCCGAACGCAGCAGGTGCGCGAGTTCATGGACGAGCACGTAATCAATCACATACTGCGGTGCCCGCTGGAGCCGCGAGGAAATCCGGATGGTTCGATCCAGCGGCGTACAACTCCCCCACTGCTGATGCTGGCGTGGGGACCAATTGACGCTAGCTGGCTCCGGCGCCTCGGGAATGAATTCCAGCCGCAGCCAAAGTGCGCGAGTCAGCAAATCAGTGTCCGACAGTGGATCCTTGTCCCGCTTGCCCAATCGCGCGACGAGCTCGTGTGCGTACTCGGCGACGAGCCGACTACTCATCCGCTCCGGGGCGGTGATGACAATGATGTCACCCTCACGGTGGGCACTGACGGAACGCTTCCGGCGTGCAGAACGGCGCACCTCCACCTGCGGCGGAAGTGATGGACCCATAGTGCTCAGGATGTCATATGTGATTTGGCAATCTGCGGAGGCATCGCCTCGTATCCGTGAGGTGTCCGGGCGAATCTGCCGGTTCCGTGCGACAGTGAGCGAAGGGCCGTCGAATACGTGACGAGTTCCAGATCAGGGACGTCCGCGCTGATCACAGCCCGACCTGGCGATGCCGCCGGCATCGTTCCGGATACACGGCCGCGCCTGGTTGGGATGTCGCCGAGCACAGCACCCACATATGCATCGTCCACTTCAACTGTGATCGTGGAGACCGGTTCCAACAGGCCGATGCCGGCCTTCTGCGCAGCTTCCTGCAACGCCAACTGACCAGCATGCTGGAATGCCATGTCGGAGGAGTCCACCGAATGCGCTTTGCCATCCTGTAGCCGCACGCGGATATCAACGACGTGGTAGCCCGCTGCGAGTCCCTTCTCCATCTGAGCGCGGACGCCTTTTTCGACACTCGGAATGTATTGACGGGGAACAGCGCCACCAACCACTTCGTCGGAGAACTCGAATCCGCTTCCTCGTGGAAGTGGTTCCACGGTGATGTCGCAAACTGCGTATTGCCCGTGTCCACCGGATTGCTTGACGAGCCGGCCTTGCGCCGATGCTGCCGTGAGGAACGTTTCGCGCAGTGGTACTCGAAACGGCTCCGGGGCTACTGCGACGCCGAATCGGGTGCTCAGCCTGTCCAGCAGGACATCGAGATGCGCTTCGCCGAGCGTCCACAACACGGTCTGGTTCGTCTCGAGTGTCCGCTCGAGTCGGACCGAGGGATCTTCGACGATGAGTCGATGGAGCCCCTGTGCAAGCTTGTCCTCGTCGGCCTTGTTCTTCGCCACCACCGCCATCGGATGCAAGGGTTCGGGCATCTGCCAAGCCGGCATGATCACCGGGCGGTCCTTCGGAGACAACGTGTCACCGGTTTCCGCGCGCGTGAGTCGAGATACCGCAACGATATCGCCCGCGATCCCTCTGCTGACGGGTCGCAGGGCTTTTCCGAAGGGACTGCTCAGGGCGCCGACCTTCTCATCGACGTCGTGGTCCTCATGCCCGGACGTGAGGGCAAAGTGACCGGACACATGCACGACGTCGTCCTGTTGCAGTGAGCCGGAGAAGATGCGGACAAGGGATATCCGTCCGAGGTATTGATCGGATGTCGTCTTGACGACCTCGGCAACGAGTGGTCCGCTGGAGTCCGCGTGCAGCTCGACATTCCGGCCGTCGTTGAGTGCATGGACTGCAGGTATCGAATGGAGTGCTGGCGACGGGAATCCGGACACGATGAGATCCAGGACTTCGTCCACACCGAACCCCGCCGGTTGGGTTGTCGTGAAGAGCACGGGATGGAACTTGGCGTGTGCGACGGCCTGCACGACATCTGCGCGAGCCGCAGCCGAATCAATATCATCGCCGCTGAGATACTGCTCCATAAGCGCTTCATCATCTGCCTCGGAGATGATGGCCTCGATCAACGCATTCCGAAGCTCTGCGCCCTGCGATTGCTCTGCCTCGGTTGCCGGGCGCGCTGTGTGCTTGCCGGCTGCATGGTTGTGCACCATGTGCGAGAGCAGGTCGAGGACGTCTTCACCCATCGGGAGTTCGAAGGCGACGACACCTGCACCGAGCGCTTCTCGGAGTTCGGCAGCACGTGTTGCCGTGGTCGCACGCGGTGCGTCGATCTTCGTCACCACGATCGCCCGTGGCATGTCGACAGCGGCGCATTCGTCCCAGAGCAAGCGGGTGTTGCCATCGAAGCCGGCGTCTGCGGTGACAACAAAAAGCGCGGCATCAGCCGCGCGTAGACCAGCACCTACTTCGCCGGCGAAGTCCGCATAGCCAGGCACATCGATGAGGTTGATGCGAATGCCGGCATGGTCGAAGGCG
>CAXBQV010000027.1:0-18245 GCA_963978265.1 uncultured bacterium
CGATCGGCAAAAACACTGCCGGCATCCGCCAAACGAAAAGCCGGCGGCTCCTGCGAACCGCCGGCTATCTGTTCCTGGGGGACGATTCTTATCGGTGCACGAGCCACCGTTACTTGCCGCCAGTATTGCCGCCGTTGCCGCCGGTGCACTGTCGATGGCCGTCGGTGAGTACGTCTCCGTGAGCTCGCAGTCCGACATCGAAGTCGCCGATGAGGCAATGGAACGACAGCATCTGGCTGAGGACCCAGTCGGGGAACTCGAAGAACTCACGTTGATCCTCCAGAGCCGCGGCATGACCCGCGAAACGGCCGAGCGTGCAGCAAAGGAGATGTCGGAGTTCGATCTGCTCGAAACACATCTCCGTGAGGAACTCGGCCGGCACGAGCACAACGACGCGCGACCGATGCAGGCTGCCGTCGCTTCCGCTGCATCATTCATCGCCGGCGGCATCATCCCGTTCCTCGGGCTGCTCATCCCGGGAATGAATCGCACCTGGGCGATCGTGCTCGTGACGATCATCGGACTTGGCGGTGCAGGCACATTCAGCGGAATTGCTTCCGGCATGAACCCCGTGAAGCCCACAACCCGTGTGCTGCTCGGCGGCGTGCTCGCAATGGCGATCACGTTCGGGGTCGGCCGCATCTTCGGCACGACCGTCGGCTGATCAGAGCAGCGTCTTCATCCAGCGTTCGATCTCGTCGGGATGCCGCGGTAGCGACGCCGTCAGATTCTCGTAGCCGTTCTCGGTGACGATGAGATCGTCCTCGATGCGCACACCGATGCCGCGGTATTCCTCGGGGATCAGCAGATCATCCTCGTTGAAGTAGAGGCCCGGTTCAACCGTCAGCACCATGCCCGCCTGCAGCGGACCATCGAGGTACTCGGTGTTGCGCGCCTTTGCGCAGTCGTGGACGTCGATCCCCAACATGTGTCCGGTGGCGTGCACGGTCCAGCGACGATGCAGTCCGACTTCGGGCTTCAGTGATTCCTCTGCTGTGATGTGCAGGAAGCCAAGATCTTCCAGTCCCTTTGCGAGCACCCGCTGGGCTGCCCAGTAGATCTCCCGGTAGTTCACGCCGGGCTTGATCACTGCAAAAGCAGCTTCCTGTGCTTCGTAGACGATCATGTAGATGCGGCGTTGCGCTTCGGTGAACGCACCATTGACGGGAAGCGTTCTCGTGACGTCAGCGGTGTAGTGCGCATCCGTTTCGATGCCGGCATCGATGAGTATCAAGTCACCGTTTCGCACCGGGCCGTCGTTCTTCATCCAATGCAGCACACAGGCATGCGCGCCCGAGGCGATGATCGAGTCATAGCCTGGTTCGTTGCCTTCAAGTCGTGCGCGGCCATAGAACGCGGACTCGATGACGCGCTCACCATTGGGTTCCTTCACGGCTGCGGGGAATGAGCGCACCATGTCGTCGAATCCGCGCATGGTTGCGTCGCACGCCTTGCGCATCTCGCGGATCTCGAATTCGTCCTTGATCAGTCGTGCTTCGGCGGTGAAGGCCAGCAACTCGATATCGCGGTCATCGGCGGCGGGAAGTGCAGCGTCGACCAGCGGATCCTCGCCACGGATGGCAATCGTGGGCGTGCCGTCGGAGAGCGAGCCGTACACCTCGCTGACGTGCTTCACCGTGACCCCGTAGCGCTTCTCGGTTTCACCCGATGTGAGCCGTCGACCGACCCAGAACTCGCCATGCCGGCGGTCACGGAAGAACTCCTCGGTGTCCTTCGGGCTGCGGGGATGGATGTAGAGGAAGGCGTCGTGTCCTGCGGCGGTCGGCTCCAGCACGAGCACGCTCTCGGGGATCACGTCAGCGGCGCCGAGGCCCGTGTACCAGGAGAACGTCGAGTGGGCGCGGAACTTGTAGTCGGTGTCATTCGCACGCACTTTGAAACTGCCAGCCGGCAACACGATGCGAAGCCCGGGGAAACGCGCAGAAAGCTCCAGTCGGCGTCGCAAGGTGTGCGGCGTGACCTCATGGGCGCTCACATCGTGCCGTTCACTGTCGGCCCAACCGGTCTTCATAAATGCCACAAGTGCATCCGACACCGGGAGGTCGTGGGATCCAGTGTTCAGCTTCTGCTCGGTCATCGCATTCCTCGGGATCAGGGCTGGCTTTGCGCTGCCATTCCCACCCTACGTCACGCCGAAAGTGAACATTCGGTGAACGGACGATGACCGGCTACTGGAATCGTGAATCGGCGGTGAACGGTGTTTCTAGGCTGCTCCCATACCTTCGATCCGGGAGATTTTCGTGGCACTCACGCCCAAGGACACGGTCCTCTTCGACCTCTACACCGCGCTCGCCGAGCGTCTCGCCGCGGGCGCCCGCGCGACCGAATCGCTGGTGAAGGCGCCTCGCGAACAGCGACTGGAAATCTCCGGGCAGGTGGCGTCCTTGGAGAGCGAAGCCGACGAACTGCTGGTGCGGATCGTCACTCGCGTCGACGACATGTTCGTGACGCCGTACGACCGCGGCGACCTGCAGGCGCTCGCGAACGCCCTGGATGACTCCATCGATGCGATGGAAGCCGCATCGGATCTCGTGGTGCTGCACAACGTGGACACCTTTCCGGCTGGTTCGGAGGAAATCGTCGATGCAGTCCGCCGCCTGGCCGAACTCACCGCGTCGAACATGCCTCGCCTGCGCAACCTCAAGGACCTCGACTTCTACTACACCGAAGCGAATCGCATCGAGGACGATGGCGACCGCATGCATCGTCGGATGACGGCCAAGTTGTTCGACGGCAGTTACGACGCAATGACAGTGCTCCGTATCCAGGGCGTGTTCGAGCAACTCGAGGAGTCGCTCGACCGCATGGCGGCAGTCGCGCGCATCATGCGCACGATCGCACTCAAGGAGTCCTAAGCCGTGGAGTCGACGTTCGTCCTCGTCGCACTCATCACCATCGTTGCGTTGGCATTCGACTACACCAACGGTTTCCATGATGCGGCGAACGCGATTGCAACCTCGGTTGCAACGAAAGCTCTGCGTCCGCGCAATGCACTCATCATCGCCGCACTCGGCAACCTTGTTGGTGCCTTCATCAGTGAAGGCGTCGCCAAGACAGTTGGCAAGGGCATCATCGATCTCGGCGAGAACCCGGGTCACTTCGGTCTGGTGGTCGTGATGGCCGGCCTGCTCGGTGCCATTGCATGGAATCTCATCACCTGGTGGTTCGGTCTCCCATCATCATCGAGTCACGCACTTATCGGGGGCCTCGTCGGTTCCGCGATGGCGGCTTCACAGACGGTGCAGTGGACCGGCGTAATCGAGAAGGTGCTCATCCCGATGGTGCTGTCGCCGATGATCGGCTTCACGTTCGCCTACGGCCTGACGCTTGCGCTGCAGTGGATCTTCCGCAATTCGCGCAGGTCCAAGGCGGGGAGAGGATTCAAGGGCGCCCAGGTTGCGGCCGCGACGGCCATGTCCGTCGGTCACGGTTTGCAGGATGCACAGAAGACGATGGGCGTGATCACGCTTGCCTTGATCGTCGGCGGCTATCACGAGGTCGGCAATGACAATGTACCGAACTGGGTGAAGGTCGCGGCGGCACTTGCAATCGCCGCAGGCACTTACGCCGGCGGCTGGCGCATCATGAAGACGCTCGGCAAGAAGATGATCGAGATGGACCCCGTCCGTTCGCTGTCGTCGCAGACCGTCGGCTCGCTCGTGCTGTATGTGATGGCAATCGGGTACCACGCACCGATCTCCACAACGCACACGATCACATCCTCGATCCTTGGAGCCGGTGCCACACGTGGCCGCAAATGGGTCAGGTGGAACACCGTCGGAAGCATCCTCGGCGCGTGGGTGCTCACCATCCCGGCGGCGGCTGTCGTTGCCGGCACCTTCTTCCACGTTCTGCGCTTCCTCGGGATGGGCAACTGACCGCGGATTCCCTCGGGGAACGACGTTCGGCCTTCTCGTTCATGGCATTCCTCACGGAGGAGCACCTCGGCGCGAGCACGCGGATAGTGACCCCTGGGAGTTGATCTAGACTCCTGCCCGTTGGTCCCGCTCACCTTCAGGATTGAGGTCGAATTGGCAGGTACATTCACAGGTCGGGTGCTCGTCCTCGGTGGCGGTTCAGTCTCGCAATGCTCTGTACCCCTTCTGCTTGACCACGTGGTTGCCACGCCAAGCCAACTCACCGTTCTGGATTACCAGGACATGCGGCATCGCTTTGCCGATGCCATCAATCGCGGCATCAACTTCGTCATCGACCAGGTGACGAAGGAGAACCTCGAGACCCTGCTTGCGAAGCACCTCAGTGCCGGCGACGTGCTCGTCGATCTCGCATGGAACATCGATGCGAACACCATCATCGGCTGGTGTCACGACAACGGTGTGCTCTACCTCAACACCTCTGTCGAGGAATGGGATCCGTACGACGCGGCCGACGATCGTCACCCGATTGATCGAACGTTGCTCGTACGCCACCTCCGGTTGCAGGAGTTGAAGGCGACCTGGGACAAGCCGGGCCCGACCGCCATCGTCGAACATGGCGCAAACCCCGGCATGGTGTCGCATCTCGTGAAGAAGGCACTCCGCGATATCGCCGAGCGCTGCCTGGCGGAGAACCTGCTCGGAGACAACACCGATGCGGTACGCGATGCGCTTGCCACCGAGCATTACGCGCACCTCGCCTGGAAGCTCGGCGTGAAGGTCATTCACGTGTCAGAGCGCGACACCCAGATCACCGACAAGCCGAAGGAAGTCGGCGAGTTCGTCAACACCTGGTCGGTTGCAGGTCTGCACGAAGAAGGCGTTGCACCAGCGGAACTCGGCTGGGGTACGCATGAGAAGAAGTTGCCGCCGAAGGGCATCCGCCACCCCAACTCCGACACCCAGATCTGCCTCGCGAAGCCGGGTGCAACCACGTGGGTCCGCTCGTGGGTCCCGGACTTCGAAATCAACGGCATGGTGGTTCGCCATGGGGAGGCGTACACGATCCCGGCGCATCTCACAGTGCGTGATGAGAACGGCAACGAGATCTACCGCCCGACCTGTCACTATGCGTACTGCCCGACTGACATGGCGATCGCATCGCTGCGTGAACTCCAGGCCAACAACTGGAAGTTCCCCGAGCGCGAACGCATCATGAACAACGAGATCATCAGCGGAGAGGATCGACTCGGCGTTCTCCTGATGGGTCATCCGCTGAAGTCATGGTGGACAGGGTCACTCCTGAGCATCGACGAAGCACGCAGTTTGGTGCCGGGCCAGAGTGCCACCACGTTGCAGGTCGCGGCATCCGTCATGGCTGCGGTGGTGTACATGGTGAACAACCCCGACAAGGGCTTGTGTGTTCCGGATGATCTGCCGTGGCGTGAGGTGTACGAGACGATGCGTCCGTACCTCGGCCCCATCTACTCCGAGGCAGTCGACTGGACGCCGCTGAAGAATCGTTACGACCTCTTCGCGCAATGGGACGGAACTGAACTCGATCACGACGACCCGTGGCAGTTCACGAATTTCCTCGTCGAGCAGATCTAGCGAGCGCGTGTCGTCAGACATGACTGTGGGCGCCCTCGGGCGCCCACAGTTGTTCCACGATCAGACGGTGCCGTAGAGGCGATCTCCCGCATCTCCGAGCCCCGGGACGATGTAGCCCTTTTCATTCAACTTCTCGTCGAGAGCAGCGGCCACAACCGTCACCTGCTTTCCTGCGAACGCAGCATCCACTGTGGCGAGACCTTCCGGCGATGCGATGAGACAGATCGCAGTGACATCGGTTGCACCGCGATCAAGCATCATCTGCACGGCGGCGATCATCGAGCCACCGGTGGCGAGCATCGGATCCAGGACGTACACCTGTCGACCTGCGATGTCGTGCGGAATACGTTCTGCGTACGTCGTCGCGATCAAGGATTCCTCGTTGCGCACCATGCCGAGGAAGCCGACTTCTGCCGTCGGCAGCAGGCGCATCATCCCTTCCAGCATGCCGAGGCCGGCTCGAAGGATCGGCACCACGAGCGGCTTGGGGTCAGCGATTCGTACACCGTTCGCCAGCGCCACCGGCGTGCGAACCTCGACCGGTTCCACCCGGATATGCCGAGTCGCTTCGTACGCCAACAGTGTGACGAGCTCCTCTGCGAGGCGACGGAACGTGGGCGTATCCGTTCGTTCATCGCGCAACTGTGTGACTTTGGCGGTGATGAGGGGATGGTCTGCAATGTGGGTGCGCATACGGCAAACCTATGCCTGATAGGTCAAGATTGCCGTATGAAACCCACGGCGGCTGATCTGCAGGCGATGAGCGCTGCACTCGACGAGGCACGGGCCTCGCTCGGGACCGGCGACGTGCCGGTCGGTGCTGTGGTGCTGGATTCGAACGGTCGCATCATCGGTCGTGGACGGAACACCCGCGAAGCCGCGCGCGATCCGATGGGGCACGCGGAGATCAACGCGTTGCGTGAAGCGGCGCAGCATCTCGATGACTGGCGGCTGGACGACTGCACCTTGGTTGTGACACTTGAACCCTGCACCATGTGCGCTGGTGCGATTGTCGGTGCCCGCATCGCGCGACTCGTGTACGGAGCCGACGACGAGAAGGGTGGCGCGGTCGGCTCACTCTGGGATGTCGTTCGTGATCGTCGGCTCAATCACCGACCTGAAGTCGTTGCGGGTGTGCGTGCCGACGAGTCCGCGGCGCTTCTGCGCGAGTTCTTTGCAGGACAAAGGAAACTGGAAGGCCCCTCACGCACCTGACAGAGCGCGCCTACCCTTGCTGCCTTCCGGCCCTGGGGGATTCGGAGCGATGTCACCGCGTGAGGGGCTGAAGGAAGCCTAGCCGCCCCTGCAGTGCGTTATCCCGGACGATTTAGCTCCCACCTACCTCCACCGGTACCCTTCGCGGCGGAGGATTCGCATAGTGGCCTAGTGCGCACGCTTGGAAAGCGTGTTGGGGGAAACTCCTCGCGGGTTCGAATCCCGCATCCTCCGCCACTGGATGGAGGCGACATGTCTGACCTTCGCCCCATCCTGACATCCCGACAGCAACGCGTGGTTCGCCAGCAACGGATCAAGCAGTTGATTCCGTGGTTTGTCGTGTTCGCCCTTGGTGGGCTGGTCGGCTATCTGATCGCGCCTGACCCGCATGTGATCGATGCGAATAGCGGTTGCACCTACAGCAATGTCATTCCCGCGAAGGTGCTACCCAAGCCGACGGACGTCACAGTCAACGTCTACAACGCAACGAAGCGAGTGGGTCTCGCATCGATCACGAGTGTTGATCTGCATCTTCGTGGATTCAAGCAAGGTGTGGTCGATTCGAGCAGTGACGACGTTGCTGGCATTGCGATCATCAGATACGCGCCCGGCGCGCGCCCGGCCGCAGACAGATTGGCCGCCTATGTTCCCGGTGCGCTGATGAAGCTCGACCGCTCCAAGCCGAACGCCGACAAGGCCGTGGATCTCATTCTCGGCGACGCGTTCGGCCAACTTGCGCCGGATGAACAGGTGTCGGCAATTCTCGCGGTGCCGTCAGCGTCGGCATCTGGCAAGGGCTGCCCGACGTTCTGACGTGCCCCGACACCCGTCCGGCGCGATTTCCGCCCCTCGGACTGCCGTCGCGGAGCCACCACTCCTAGGTTCATGACGGGGTGAGGCAGATGTCTGACGTACCGGAGCACATCCACGCATTGCTCGACGAAGTCGCGGTGTTGCGCGGCGTCGAACGCACAGTCGAACACCTCTCTGGCGGCCTCACGAACTTCAATTACAAGGTCACAGCAAAGGGCGGCACCTATGTCGTTCGCATCTCGCCGGCAGGTGCAGACCTGCTGTCCATCGATCGCATCAATGAGCATCACAACTCGGTGCTCGCCGACCGAGCGGGCGTCGGCGCACCCGTCCATGACTTCCTCCCGGACCGAGGCGTGCTCGTCGTCGGTTTCGTCGAGGGACGGACTCTCGATGATGCCGCCTTCAAGGAGCCGGGCATGGTGCAGCGCGTCGCACGCGCTGCACGGCAGCTGCACACAGCGAATCCCTTCCTCCACGACTTCAACATGTTCGAACTGCAACCCAAGTACCTGCGCATCTGCAAGGAGAAGGGATTCCGAATCCCCGCGAACTACGACGAATTCGTTCCGCAGGTGCAGCGAATCAGAGGTGCGTTGCAGAAGAACGACGAGGGACTCGTTCCGTGCAACAACGATCTGCTTGCGGCCAACTTCATCGATGATGGTGAGAAGATCTGGATCATCGACTACGAGTACAGCGGAAACAACGATGCCTGCTTCGAACTGGGCAATATATGGAGCGAATGCCACCTCACACTCGATGAGCTCGAACTGTTGCTCGGCGCGTACTACGGGAAGAACCTGCACAACAAGATCGCTCGTGCACAACTGCTTGGTCTGATGTCGCAGTACGGCTGGACGCTGTGGGGGGCAATCCAGAGCGCGCAGAGCAGCATCGACTTCGACTTCTGGGAGTGGGCGATGGAGAAGTATGACCGTGCACGTTCCACGTTCACGAGTGCTAGTTTCGACTCGTTGATCGAACAGGTACAGCGAGCGGATTGATGAGCGAATTCCCCACCCGTGCACGGGTTGTCATCATCGGCGGTGGCATTGTCGGAAGCAGTACTGCCTACCACCTCACGAAACTTGGGTGGACGGATGTGGTGCTCCTTGAGCAGGGACAGCTTTCGTCAGGCACAACTTGGCACGCAGCTGGGCTTGTCGGCCAGATGCGCGCAACGGAATCGGGAACGCGGCTCGTCCAATACGGCGCACAGTTGTACTCCGAGCTCGAGCACGAGACCGGGCTCGCCACCGGCTACAAGCGCTGCGGCGGTGTCACCGTTGCCCGTACTCCGGATCGCATGATCCAACTCGAGCGCACTGCGGCGTCGGCAGAGGCGTACGGACTCGAATGCGAACTCATCACGCCGAAGCGCGCGCAGGAGTTGTACCCCGTGCTCGAGATCAGCGACCTCGTCGGCGGCATTTGGTTGCCGGGCGACGGCACCGCGAACCCGACCGACACCACGCAAAGCCTGGCCAAAGGTGCGCGGATGCGCGGTGCCCGGATCTTCGAGAAGACGCGGGTGACGGGGATCCTCCAACGCGATGGCCGCGTCACCGGCGTACAGACGGACAGCGGCGATATCGAGGCGGAGATCGTCGTGAACTGTGCGGGCCAGTGGGGACATGCCATCGGCAAGCTGGCGGGCGTCGTCATCCCGCTGCACTCGGCGGAACATTTCTATGTCGTCAGCGAGAAGATCGAAGGCGTGCATCCGATGCTCCCGATTCTGCGCGATCCCGACGGGTACACCTACTTCAAGGAAGAAGTCGGGGGCCTCGTCATCGGCGGCTTCGAGCCCGAGGCGAAGCCATGGGTGTCACCCGACGACCTCCCGTACCCCTTCGAGTTCCAGTTGCTGCAGGAGGACTGGGATCACTTCTCGATCCTCATGGAGAGCGCCCTTCAACGAATCCCAGTGCTCAACGAGACCGGCATCAAGAAGTTCTACAACGGACCCGAATCGTTCACACCCGACAACCAGTTCATTTTGGGTGAAGCACCCGAACTCAAGAACTTCTTTGTCGGCTGTGGCTTCAACTCCGTGGGCATCGCATCGGCGGGAGGCGCCGGACGTGCACTCGCCGAATGGATCGTGAACGGTGAGCCGACAAGCGATCTCAACGCCGTGGACATTCGTCGATTCGCGCCGTTCCACAACGAGCACTCGTGGTTGAAGGCGCGCGTCGTGGAAATCCTCGGCCTGCACTACGCAGTACCGTGGCCGAACCGCGAACTCGAGACTGCGCGGCCGCTCCGGACGTCACCCGTGTACAACCACCTCAAGCAAGCGAACGCCGTGTTTGGCAGCAAGATGGGCTGGGAACGCGCGAACGTCTTCGCACCGGTCGGTCACGAGGCAAACATCGAGTACTCGTGGGGCAAGCAGAACTGGTTGCCTTGGTGCGAAGCCGAGCAGCACGCTGCCCGTCACGCCGTTGCCGTGTTTGATGAAACCTCATTCGGCAAGCTCCGGATTTCTGGGAGTGGTGCCGAGTCGTTCCTCCAGTGGATGTGTACGAACAATCTGGCGGTCGCACCCGGCAAGGTCGTCTACACCGGACTGCTCAACTCCCGTGGCGGATACGAAGCCGACGTCACCATCACCCGCGAGTCCGACACCGATTTCCTGTACGTCACATCGTCTGCATCGGCGCTGCGTGATCTCGACTGGCTGCGACGTCATATCGGCGAACGCGATGTGATGATCACGGACGTCACCGATGACTACACGGTGCTCGGTGTCATGGGACCGCAATCACGCGACGTCCTGCAGTCCATCTCCGACGCCGACTTCGGCAATGCAGCATTCCCGTTCTCCACGAGCCAACTCGTCACCATCGCCGATCACACGGTGCGCGCAACGCGCATCACGTATGTCGGTGAACTTGGGTGGGAGCTCTATATCCCGAACGCGTCCGCAGTGGCGGTCTACGAAGCCATCATGCGTGCGGGCAAGGCGCACGGCATTGTGAATGCCGGTTACTACGCAATCAATGCGCTGCGGCTGGAGAAGGGCTATCGGGCGTGGCCCGCCGAATTGTCACCGGACTACACGCCGCTGGAAGCGGGCTTGCTCTTCGCGTGCAAACTCAAGACTGACATTCCATTCCTTGGCCGTGAGGCGCTGGAAGCGCAGATCCGCAGCGGCGCCGAACGCACGTTGGTTTCGGTTGTTCTCGACAATCCGAACGTCATGATGTGGGGCGGAGAGTTGGTGATGCACGACGGTAAGGGCGTCGGTCAGATCACGTCTGCAGCGTGGGCCGTCGAGACCGGAACCGGCGTGGGATTGGCCTATATCCGCGGTGGCACGGATGGGAATTTCGAAGTGAATGTCGGCGGACAGCGTTGTTCCGCACGCATTTCCCGGCAAGGACCGTACGACCCGGCCAACGCCCGAATCCGGTAGGCTTCGACCGCTTCGGACTCCGGAGCGGGGAGGCATCGCCTAGTCCGGTCTATGGCGCCGCACTGCTAATGCGGTTTGGGACTTCAATCCCATCGAGGGTTCAAATCCCTCTGCCTCCGCCATCGGCCCGCCGCATGGCGGGCCTTTGTGCTATCCGACCGTGAGTACGCCAGCCTTGAACGCGGTCTTGACCTTCGTGAGACCGCGCGGCGTCGGACCCGAGAGCCGATCGCCGGTGAGCGGGTCGAAGACCGACTGGTGCGCCGGGCACACCCACGTGCTGCCGCTGGCATTTACTGTGACGCCCTGATGTGGGCAGCGGAGATCGAATGCCGAATACCGACCGGGCGCGGTGCAGACAACCGCCACTGCTGCGCCCCGCACGGTGATCCCGACGACGCCACCGGCCTTTGCGAGCTTCGGCAATTTCGAAATCGTGAGCTGCATCTTGCCGTTCTTCAACTTCTTCACACCAACGGCGTTCGCGGGCAGCGCGGCTTCAAGGCCGACGATGCCGGCCACCAGTGCGCCGCACGCCCCCGCGATGAACGTTCTCCGATTCGTATTCATGCGATGAGTATGACAAATGGAAAATGACGGCTCGGGGAAAGCCGTCATTTTGTCGGAGAAGGAAGTGTCAGTTACACGTACAGAGTTGTTCTTCAGGGATACCTGCGAGCGCTTGCTCGATGTGCTGACCGCAACCGGTCCAGGTGAACTTCTTGCACACGGGGCACATTGCCGGGCTGCACATAATGGAACTCCTTTGGTCGTGCGCGAGAAGCATACCCCCGGGGGTATGCAAAGGTCAAGTCGATTAGGCGCTCCCTGAAGGGAAAGGTAACCTTCCGCCTGCACCAAGCGCCCGTAGCTCAACGGATAGAGCATCTGACTACGGATCAGAAGGTTAGAGGTTCGAGTCCTCTCGGGCGCGCTGACAGCAACCCGCTTTCGAGCGGGTTTTCTTGGTTTTTGCAGCCATGCCACTGCGCTCGGAAGCGCCACTGAGACCCCCGTCGAAGCCGTTTGTCAATCGTTATATTTCGCGCTCGCCGGTTTCATGGATCGTTATGAATCGTCCGTCGTCGGCTATGGACCGCCGGACTACCTTGTGAACGAACTTCGTCCCACTCAGGAGCGACGGGGTCATGAAAGGACATATCCGAATGAGAAAAGCTACCAAGTTCGGGGCACTCGCCCTGGCGTCAGTAGTGGCGCTGGCCCCGGCAGTGGCTTCTCCGGCACAGGCAGCAGCCTGCCCGAAGAAGGCCACCGTCACCATGCTTGGCACCATCAAGCCTGAGATCCAGGACCAGTTCCTCGCAGCGGTCGCGGATTACAACAAGGCCCAGAAGTGCTACACGGTCAAGTCGATCCCCGGTGATCGCAAGCTCACCTTCTTGCAGAACGTGACGCCGATGTACGCGGCCAAGCGCGCTCCAACAATCATGTACACCCTGCAGGAGATCCCGGACATGGCTGACAAGGTCATGGACTGGAAGGGAACCAAGCTCATGGGCCTGGTGCCGAAGGGTCTGCTCGCTGCAGCAAATGTCGGCGGCAAGCAGGTAGGCGTTCCGTCGACCGCTGAAGCATTCGGCCTTCTGTACAACAAGAAGGTGCTCGACAAGGCGGGTGTCGATCCGGCGAAGATCAAGACCCGTGCAGACCTCGAAGCAGCCTTCAAGAAGGTGCAGGGCACCGGTGCTGGTGCAGTTCGCTTCTCCGCGATCTGGTGGTCGCTGGGCGCGCACTTCAGCAACATCTACTTCACCAACGCAGCCGCAACCCATGAGGGTCGCCTGAAGGTCCTCGATCAGATGGCTGATGGCTCGAAGAACCTCATGAGCGATCCGGTCTTCAAGGACTACCTCGCGACGTTCGAACTGCTCAAGAAGTACAACCAGGCTCAGCCGAACCTGACCGACACCGAGTACGACGCATCCGTCGCCGACCTCGCTGCTGGCAAGGCAGGCTTCTGGTTCATGGGCAACTGGGCCGAACCGAACCTGCTCACCGCTGCACCGGATACCAACTTCGGCATCATGCCGCTTCCGATCAGCAACTCTGCATCGTTCGCCGGCAACGGCTCGATCTCGGTCGGTGTTCCTGGCTACTTCATGATCGATATGAAGCAGTCGACGAAGGAACAGCGCGCAGGTGCAGTTGACTTCCTGACCTGGCTCTACACCTCGCCGAAGGGCCAGCAGCGTGTTGCTGGTCCGGTGGAGAAGGGTGGCATGAACTTCATCCCGGTCTACAAGGGATTCAAGGTTCAGCCGCAGACCTTCATGGCCAAGGAAATCGCCAAGTACGTCAACGCAAACAAGACGCTTGAGTGGATCAACACCTACTACCCGGCCGGTGGTCAGGATCTGTACGGTGCTTCCGGTCAGAAGTTGATGACGGGTACCATCACAGGTGAGCAGTACGCCACTGAATTGCAGAATGCATGGAAGGGCGCTGTGAAGACCTGGCGCGGAGTGAAGAAGTAGTTCCGAACTCCACGTTCTAGTCATCTAGAACCACGTCGAGGTCATCCCGGAGCACACGCTCCGGGATGACCTCGGCACTTACAGATCGAATTGCACGTCTTTTGAGGGTGAGCCGGATGGCCTTTGTGAAGGAACTCAAGAAGTTCACGATATTCGGAGCGTTCCCTCTGGCCGTGTTCCTCGTGGTGCTGGCGGTGCCGTTCGGCCAGGGCCTCTTCCTCACTTTCACAAACTGGGACGGATTCGAGTACGACAAGTTCACCGGTCTCGACAACTACGTGAAGTCCTTCCAGGACCCGACTTTCTGGGCAACGCTCGTGTTCACCGCGAAGTTCGTCATCGTGTCGCTCGTGCTGATCAACGTCGTTGCATTCGGTCTCGCACTTCTTGTGACCGCCAAACTGCGCAGTTCGAACATCTTCAGGACGTTCTTCTTTATCCCGAACCTCATCGGTGGCGTCGTGCTCGGCGTCATCTGGCAGTTCATCTTCAACACCGCACTCGTTTCGATGTCGCAGAAGTTCAGCTGGCCGTTCTTCCAGTCCTCGTGGCTGAATGACACCGGCACCGCCTTCTGGGCCCTCATCATCGTCACTGTCTGGCAGTCCTCCGGGTACATGATGATCATCTACATCACCGGCCTGATCAGCATCGAGCAGGATGTGTTGGAGGCTGCGCGGGTCGATGGTGCATCCCCGCTGCGCACGCTGTGGTCGGTCAAGATGCCGTTGATGGCGCAGGCATTCACGATCGCCTTGTTCTTGACCCTTCGCGGTGGCTTCATGGCCTACGACGTGAACGTCGCACTCACCGGTGGTGGCCCGTTCCGTACAACCGAGTTGATCTCGATGCACATCTTCCAGGACGCATTCGCGTTCGGAAACTTCGGAACCGGCCAGTCGAAGGCAGTGCTCATGTTCTTGCTCGTTGCCGTGACGGCGCTTGTTCAAGTCAGCGTCAGCAAGCGCATGGAGGTCCAGCGATAATGAAGCAGCAGAAACTTGGCAAGAAGATCATTTTCTTCGTCGGACTCTTCCTCTCGATCTCGTACGTGCTGCCGTTCGTGCTGGTTTTCCTCAACGCCTTCAAGCCGAAGCCGGAGATCCTGTCGAATCCGTTGTCGTGGCCGGTGCAGGTCACCATGGAGAATTTCCAGCAGGCAATGGAGAAGATGAACTTCTTCATGTCGCTGCGCAACTCGATCATCATCACGTTCTTCAGCGTTTCAGCACTGATCCTCGTGTCCTCGATGCTGGCGTACTACTTGGCGCGTTCCAAGTCGAAGTTCTCGAAGACCACCTTCCTGATCCTGGTTGCGTCGATGATCGTGCCCTTCCAGGCATTGATGATCCCGTTCATGGCATTGTTCGCGCAGTTCGTGTCGCTGAACAACCAGATCGCGCTGATCTTCTTCTACATCGGCTTCGGCACTGCACTCTCGACATTCCTGTACCACGGCTTCATTTCGAATATCCCGACGGAGCTCGACGAAGCTGCGGCAGTGGATGGTGCGAGCGATTTCACGACGTTCTGGAAGATCATCTTCCCGATGCTCCGTCCGGTGACGGCCACTGTCGCAATCGTCAACTCGCTATGGATCTGGAACGACTTCCTCCTCCCGCGCCTCGTGTTGACGCCGGAGACGCAGACCCTGCCGCTCTCGACCTACCTCTTCTATGGCCAGTACTCCACGGAGTACGGGCAGGCCATGGCCGGTCTGCTGCTCGCAGTCATACCGATCATCGCCTTCTACTTGGTGCTGCAGAAGCAGTTCATTTCCGGCATCTCGTCCGGTGCGGTCAAGTAGTCCGCACGCTGTACCAGCACCGCGCAGAGCAGCACTGTGAAGATCGACCCGAACTGGTGGCGTCAGGCCGTCGTCTATGAGATCTACCCGCGCAGTTTCATGGATCTCGACGGCGATGGCCTGGGTGACATCGTCGGTATCACCAGCCGTGTCGAGTATCTGAGCGATCTTGGCGTCGATGCTGTCTGGCTGACGCCCTTCTATCCGTCAGAACTGGCGGACGGTGGCTACGACGTCGCCGATTATCGCGCTGTCGATCCGCGGCTCGGGACGCTGCGCCATTTCGGGCAGATGGTCGAGGCGTTTCATGGTCGTGGCATCAGGGTCTTCGTTGACATCGTGCCGAACCACACATCGGATCAGCACCAGTGGTTCCGGGAGGCACTGTCGGCTGGCCCCGGCAGTGCGGCACGAGAGCGGTACATCTTCCGTGACGGCAAGGGCCCCGACGGGGCACTCCCTCCGAATGATTGGCCGTCGCACTGGGGTCCGTCGTGCTGGACACGTGTGCCGGACGGGCAGTGGTACCTGCACCTGTTCGCCCCCGAGCAGCCGGATCTCAATTGGGATCACCCCGAGGTGCGCGCGGACTTCATCGAGACCTTGAAGTTCTGGGCCCAACTTGGCGTCGACGGTTTCCGTATCGACGTCGCGCACAGTCTCGTCAAAGACGTCTCGGAGCCGTACATCAAGCTCGTGGCACTGCAGCCCGAGCACATCCCTGACGACGGCACACATCCGCTGTTCGACCGTGAAGCACTGCTCGATGTGTATGCGGAGTGGCGCGCAGTACTCGATGCGCACACCCCACCACTCGTTGCTGTCGGTGAAGTCGGCGCACCGTTGAGTCGACGCAGCCGCTACACCAACGAGCAGGCGCTGCATCAAGCGTTCAACTTCGAACTTCTCGAGGCGTCCTGGGATGCCGGCGCATTCCATGACGTGATCGATCGGGCACTGTCAGCGGTTGCTGAATCCGGTTCGTCGTCTACCTGGGTGCTGTCCAATCACGATGTCGTCCGGCACGCGAGCAGGTTCGCACTGCCAGCTGGCTGTGATCTCAATGCGTGGTTGCTCAGCGGGGGGAAGGAACCCTCCGAGAACCGCGAACTCGGAACTGCCCGGGCACGAGCTGCTGCGCTGCTGATGCTCGCACTTCCCGGATCCGCATACCTCTACCAAGGTGAGGAACTCGGGCTGTTCGAAGTCGCCGATCTCGAGGCGGCACATCTGCAGGATCCTGTCTGGCTCCGTTCCAACCACCTATCGAAGGGGCGCGACGGTTGCCGGGTGCCGATTCCGTGGAAGTCGGACGAGCACGGGTACGGATTCACATTCGCAGCACCGCATCTTCCGCAACCTGCATGGTTCGGCGATTTTGCCGCGGACGTCCAGGAACGCGACCCACGATCAACGTTGTCGTTGTACCGTCAAGCATTGCGCATGCGACGCGAACTGCAATGCGAGGAACAGCTCGAATGGGGACCTCTCACCTCACCCACAGTCCTTGATTTCATCCGGCCGAACGGCTGGCGCTGCAGGGTCTTGCCCTGCGGGATCCGCAATACCCGGCTTCACCGGAGCATCCGGCAGATTGAGCGCCCCGGGACCGTCAGTGGCAGGAAGAGCCTCCTGAACTTTTGCAGGAGCAGCATTATCAATCGTATCCTGTGCGACAGGAGTAGACACCGGATCACTTTGCCCTTTTGCGCTCAAGCTGGCCAGATCACTATCAGGCTTGCCCGCCGTGCTTGGCATGGCCGGCTTAGCAGGAGTGGCTTCCGTTGGGGTTGGGGCATAGAGCAGGATTTCCACCCGCCGATTGCTGGTTCGGCCATCCTCATTGGCATTCGTTGCGATCGGCCGCCCGTCTCCGTATCCCACGGACGTCAGACGAGCCGAATCCAATCCACCTTTTTCGACCAGATAGCGAAGCACCCCGCTCGCACGGGCCTTGGACAATTCCCAATTGCTCGGATACCGCGACTTCAGAGTAGGCCCGATCTCAACATTATCCGCATGGCCTTCGACCCGGATCATCCTGGCATCGCCGCTTGTGCGCAAGTATTCGATCAATTGATCCAGTACCTTATATCCTTCCGGTTTGATCGAGGCTTCTCCGGAGTCGTACCGAAGGGAATTGGTGATTTCTCCGAGGTTGAGCCGGCTTTCTCCGGCCGCGTCTTGAACCTTCAACTTCCGGGCAACGAGATCCGACGGAATCGCCGCCACCGCCTTGTCCGCTTCAAGAGGCTTGGTTTGGGACAACGGCTGTACCGGCATCTCCACGGGCGATACGACCGGTTCGGAATGCCCGGCCAGTTTAAATCGATCGCCCTTCATGACCCTGGTCGTGACACCTAGGATAACAGCCGTCGCCGTGCGATCTTCCGTCGCAATCACTTTTAGCTGGCCAATCTTCCTCGGCGGAAGCCCCTGGCTGTGACGATTTAGCTCCAGAAGATCTCCCGTTCGCAGGCCGTCTTCTTTTCCTCGATCGAGATAGACCACATCGGACTGCGCCACAAGTGTCATCTTTTTATCGGCTTGGAGTTCGACGATCATTCCGCGAAGTTCAGCTATATCGCTCACCCGACTGGCCTCCTCGGAAACAACCGGGAGCACAAAACGCATCACAGGATCCCCCGGAGCTATAACTCCATAACTTCGAACGACTTCAACCGTCGTCAAAGCATGATCTATGTGCGTCACCCGCACCACAGCCAATCGAACGACGACAAATCCGAGATATTCGCTCGTGACAGGGTGAAAGACCTTCCGCACTCGACGGTAAACGGTATACTGATCTCCCACAGCAACATCTTGGGGATTATCAAGCTTCAGATATAGCGTATCGTTCGACCCTAAAATCATTCTGTCGCCGGTCGCCTGATTGTCTCCGGTGATGAGATTGACGATACCGTCTCGGGGCGTCGTTTTTTGAATCGCCCCTTGGGCAAATGCCAGGGCTCCTTCCCCGAAAC
>CAXBQV010000028.1:0-17995 GCA_963978265.1 uncultured bacterium
AGCACGTACTTGGCGCCGGCCAACACAGCGGCAGCCGTTGCGGCTTCGCGTGCCCGACGCTCCCGCCGTTCGACAGCACGCCGCCGGGAGTCGCGCTCTTCACGTGCCGCACGTTCCAGGGTTTCTGCGCGAGTGACAGCAGCACGCTGCCGCTCCTCGCCCGTGCGGACTGCGAGTCGCGCTTCCACCTCTGCGCTGCGCGCGGTATCCAACTCCTGCGCGAGGCGATCGCGATCAGACCCATCCGGTGCAGTGGCCTCCGGCTCGGCATCGAGCGCGGCGAGGCGCTGTTCCAGTTCCGTGAGCGTGCGGACGTCGGCCTCACGGGCCTGTGTCGATGCTTCGAGGGCTTGATCGAGGCGCTCGGCTTCGCCGAGTGCGGAGCGCTGCACGGAGCCGAACTGGCCCAGCTGCTCTGCGACGGCTGCCATCGATGCATCCGATTCATGGAGCGCCGAAAGGGTGCGTTCGACATCGTTCGTCGCATTCGACACGCGCTCCTGCGCACTGACGAGTTCGAAACGGAGCGTTTCCGAACGGGCACCGATTGCAGCGAGACGTTCCTCCGCCTCGGAGAGTGCCGACTGGACTTCCACGAGACTCTGGGAATTGCGTGAACCACCGGCCACGCGCGTGCGAGACAGCAGATCGCCCTCACGGGTGACCGCGATTGCAGACGGGCGTTCACGGACGAACGTGCGTGCCGCCTGCAGGTTGGGAACGACGACGACACCGCGCAGCAGGTTGCGAAGCGCTGCACGGACCGAGGCCGGTGCATCGACGACGTCGGCAGCGAGCACGTGATCATTCGGAAGACGCTGCCCCACCGGATCGGTACCCATGTCGTTGGCGCTGCTCAGCAGGATTGCGGCGCGCCCGCCGTCTCCTGACTTCAGCCGCTCGATTGCACTGATCGCGGAATCGAGGTCGTCGATCGCCACTGCGTCAGCAGCTTCGCCCAGTGCAACCGCGATCGCGGATTCGAATCCCGGACGTATCTTGATGAGTGCTGCCACCGATCCGAGCAGACCCGATACCTCGCTGCTTGCGGCAAGCAGATGTGCGCCGCCGTCGTGACGCTTGAGTGCCATGGAGAGCGCCTCGACACGAGCTGCGAGTGCTGCACGTTCGCGTTCATTCGCGGATTCCTCGGCGCGCAACTTCTCGAGGGCGGATTGCGCGTCGCCCAGTGCCGCGATGGAGCGTTCGTGCGCATCGTCGAGCCCCGCTTCGCCGACGGTGAGTCCGGCGACCTGCGATTCGAGTGTGGCGAAGTCGCGCTGCGCCTGTTCCGCGCGCTCTTTCGCATTCGCGATCTGCGCTACGAGTCGCTCTCGCTCGGCGTCGCGCGCCTCGATGCGCTGACGTGCGGCTTCGACCTGCCCGACGAGGTGGGTTCGTCCGTTGCGACGGTCCGCGGCGGCACGCTCGGCGTCCGCAAGTCGACGGGTTTCCGCCGTGAACGCCGCTTCCGCATCGGCTCGGAGACGCACAGCAGTGGAAAGTACGGCCCGGTCGGCCTCCACCTGCTTGCCGAGATCGAGTTCCTCTGCGCGTGCGGCGCGTGCCTCTGCATCGAGTTCTTCGGGATCACGTCCGAGCGGGCCGGCATCCTCCTCGGGTGCGAGCACACGCACACGGTCCGCGGCAAGCGAAATGGTGCCGAGGTAGCGCTCACGAAGACTGGAAAGCCGGAACCACGTTTCCTGCGCCCTCGCAACGAGAGGAGCGTCGGCCTGCAACTCTGCCTCAAGCACTGCTTCACGCGACTGCACTTCGGACAGCGATGTCTCGACATCGAGACGGCGCTCGCGCAGGGCAGTTTCGTCAGCGATCTCCGCTTCGAGCGACGTCCGCAATTGCAGGATGTCGTCGGCGAGAATACGCGATCGCGCATCACGGAGGTCGGTCTGAATGACCTGCGCGCGACGGGCGACTTCCGCTTGCTTTCCGAGCGGCGTCAGCTGCCGACGGAGTTCGGTGGTGAGGTCCTGAACGCGCGTGAGATTCGCCTGCATCGCATCGAGCTTGCGAAGCGCCTTCTCCTTGCGCTTGCGATGCTTGAGTACACCGGCGGCTTCTTCGATGAAGCCGCGGCGGTCCTCCGGTGTCGCGTGCAGGATCGTGTCGAGTTGGCCCTGCCCCACGATGACGTGCATCTCACGACCGATACCGGAGTCCGAGAGCAGTTCTTGGACGTCGAGCAATCGGCACGGCTCACCGTTGATCGCGTACTCCGATCCGCCATTGCGGAACATGATGCGCGAGATCGTGACTTCTGCGAAGTCGATCGGAAGTGCGCCGTCGGAATTGTCGATGGTAAGGAGCACCTCGGCGCGACCGAGCGGCGCGCGCCCGGCGGTGCCGGCGAAGATGACGTCCTCCATCTTGCCGCCGCGGAGGGATTTGGCACCCTGCTCTCCCATGACCCAGGCAAGCGCGTCGACGACGTTGGACTTGCCGGAACCATTCGGACCGACCACACACGTGACGCCCGGTTCGAATTCGAGGGTGGTGCTGGAGGCGAAGGACTTGAAGCCGCGCAGGGTAAGGCTCTTGAGATACACCTGCTCACCTCGCCCTTCCTCGAGCGGAAACCCTATCGAAATGGGGGTGCACTACCGGCGCGGGCGCGGCTGGCAACCGGGGCAGTAGAAGGACGACCGGTTTTCCCAAGCAGCCCGGGCGATCGGGAGGCCGCAGCGGTCGCACGGCTCGCCTTCCCGGCCGTATGCGGCGAGGGCGCGCTCGAAGTATCCGCTCTGACCGTTCACGTTGACGTAGAGGGAATCGAATGAGGTGCCGCCTTGTGCCAGCGCCTCCTGCATCACCGACTGCACATTGGCAAGCAGCTGTTCCACGGCCGCAGGGCGAAGTCGTTTCGACGGCGTCGCGTAATGGATCGCCGTCCGCCATAGTGCTTCGTCCGCGTAGATGTTGCCGACGCCCGAAAGCAGTCCTTGGTCCAGCAGCACATGTTTGATTCCCGCGGAGCGCGTGCGAATCCGCGCGACGACCGCTTCGAGGTCGAACTGCGGATCGAGAACGTCTCGCGCAATATGCGCAACGCACTGCGGAATCCGGCCACCGGCACCGTCGTCGACGAGTCCATCGATCTGCATCCCGCCGAACATGCGTTGGTCGACGAACTCGAGGGTGCGCGATCTTCCGGAGAAGGCGATGGAGATCCGACGATGTCGTTCGGGTGTCTGCCGAGCAGTCGCCAGCAGCGCCTGACCGCTCATGCCAAGGTGGATGACGAGTGCCTGCGCACGATCACGGAGCGGCGCCCAGAGGAACTTCCCGCGCCGTGAGAAGTGGGCAACGGTCGCATCTCGGAGTTCGCGCTCGAAACTGCTTCGGCCACCCGGATGCCTGCGCACGGATCGTGCCTCGAAGACCGCGGCATCGGTGATGCGCCGGCCGCGCAGGTACGGATCGAGTCCGCGGCGGACGACTTCGACTTCAGGCAGTTCCGGCATGGGTGGCCTGCAACTCTTCGTACGCCGTTGCCGCCGCGGCCTGTTCCGCCGACTTCTTGCTGCGGCCCTGCCCATAGCCACGAATACCGTCGCTCAGGCGCACGCGCGCCTCGAAGGTCTTGGCGTGGTCCGGACCGTCTTCGGTCACGAGGTACTCCGGAACACCCAGTCCGAGGGTGGCCGTGAGCTCCTGCAGCGATGTCTTCCAATCGAGGCCGGCACCGAGCGAGGCGGACGCCTCCACATGCACATCGACCAGCCGATGCACGATCGTGCTTGCAACGTCGATACCGTGCTGAACGTAGACCGCACCGATGAGGGCTTCGACGGTGTCGGCAAGGATCGACGATTTGTCACGTCCGCCGGTGGTTTCCTCACCCCGACCGAGACGGAGCGCGGGACCGATGCCGAGTTCACGGCCGATCGCAGCGAGCGTACGTGCATTCACGACGGCAGCACGGAGCTTTGCGAGTTGACCCTCAGGGAGGTCGGGAAATGTGCGATAGAGGGAGTCGGTGACGACCAGACCGAGAACGGAATCCCCGAGGAATTCGAGCCGTTCATTGGTCGGGAGTCCGCCGTGCTCGTAAGCGAATGACCGGTGGGTCAGTGCGCGTTCGAGCAGGTCGGCGTCGATGCCGGCTCCGAGGCGCTCAAGGAGCGCTTCGATCGGCGTCATGTCCGTCAGACGTCGAGAACCTGGCGCTTGGCGTACGTGCCGCAGGTTCCGCACGCGGTGTGCGGGAGCTTCGGTGCACGGCAACGATCGCACGCAACGAGCGTGACCTTGCCGGCCTTCCATGCGGAACGGCGATGGCGCGTGTTCGAGCGCGACGACTTTCGCTTCGGTACAGCCATGTCAGCCTTCTTTCGGTTCGGTGAGCAGCCCTTCGAGGGCCGACCACCTGGAATCAAGCAGTTCGTGTTCGTGATCCGGTTCCGCATCCATTCGCACGCCGCATTGCGGGCACAAACCGAGGCAGTCCTCGTCACACAGCGGAACCCGCGGCAGTGCTAGCACTACTGCATCCCGCAGTGCCGGTTCGAGATCGAGGAGGTCTCCCTCGAGCCGGAAGAGATCCGATTCCTCATCGTTCGAGGGTCGCATCTCGGGGTCGTCGTACTCGTACAACTCTTGAAGTTCGACCGAGACCGGCAGTTCTACCGGATCAAGACAGCGGCTGCATTCGCCGATGGCCCTGGTCGTAACCACAACAGTGGCGAGGACGCCTTCCACCACGGACTCAAGACGTCCCTGAACGTCGAGAGGCGTGCCTTCCGGAACCCCGATCACTTCCGTTCCGAGTCCGGCAGGTGCCGGAGCGTTTCGCGTGACCGTGGCCATGGCACCTGCCCGCCGCCCCAGTTCGACAGTGTCGAACACGAGTGGCTGACGTGGATCCAGGGTTTGCACGACAGCGACCTTCCCGAAGGTGATCGGAAGGAGGGTACCGGACCGCCGAAGGGGGACCCAAATCCCCCGTGGCAGCTAGCGGACGTCGGGTTCCTGCCAGTCGGCGAAGAAGGTGCCCGGCTCCGGTTGCGGCTCGGAGTAGTCGTCGCCGGTGAGGCGCACGTGGAGGCGGTTTCGGCCCTCGGCCACCGTGTCGATGGTCTTGGTGAGCACGGCCTCGAAGGCAGCGAGTTTTGCATCGATGTAGTCGTCGGTCTCGCGACGCATACGGGTGGTGTCCTCGGCAGCGGTTGCCCGCTCGTTGTCGGCTTCGACGAGCGCACGGCGGTACACCTCCTGCTCCGAGACGAGCACGGCACTCTCGGCGCGCGCCTGTTCGATGATGCGTTCGGCCTCGGCACGAGCGCCGTCGAGTACCTCTTCACGGTCGGCGAGGACCCGCTTCGCTTCATCGAACTCGACTGGAAGCGCGCTTGCCAGCAGATTGATGAGTTCGAGGAGCTCAGCGCGGTTCACAAGCACCGATTGCGACATCGGCATCGTGCGCGCCTGCTCGAGAATCTCCTGCATCTTCTGCAGGATGTCGCGAACGGTCATTTCGGCTGCCCTTCACGTACGCGAGCAGCGAGCGCCTGTGCGACCGGCGCGGGGACCATGCTCGACACGTCACCGCCGTAGCGTGCGATTTCCTTGACGAGACTGGACGACACGTAGCCGACCGCGGGATTCGTGGAGACGAACATGGTCTCGACATCGGCAAGTTCGTAGTTCGCCTGCGACAGCTGCAACTCGTACTCGAAGTCGGTGACGGCGCGGAGGCCGCGGACGATGACCGGGATGTTGTGCTTCTTGCAGAACTCGACGACCAGACCGGTGAATGAGCTGATCGTGATGTTCGGGATGTGCGCTGTGGCCTCGCGGAGCAGTTCCATCCGCTCCTCGACGCTGAAGAGACTCACCTTCGAGGAGTTGATGAAGACGGCAACGGTGACCTCGTCGAACTGCTTCGCCGCCCGCGCGAACACGTCGAGATGCCCGTTCGTGACCGGATCGAAGGATCCTGGGCAGACTGCTCTACGCGTCGTCATGCCGATAACCGTACCAATGCGCATAGGTAATGGAAGTGTCCCCGACCGTTCGCGCATCGATATCCGAGCAGCCGTCGGGAACTGCCGACTCCGGGTCCCGCGCGCTTCGCTCCACCACCAGCAGTATCTGCTTGTCGGAAAGTTGCCGAAGGAGCACCGTGAGTTGGTCGCGCACCGTTGCAGCCGGCAGGTCATACGGTGGGTCGACGAACACCACATCCGGCGCGGGAACGGGTGGCCGCTGCACGAACTGCGCTACATCCGCGGCAACAACGGTTGCTGGGAGTCCCGTTGTCTGCACGTTCTGTCTGATGATGTCGACCGCCTTGCGATCGCGCTCGACGAGCACTGCCGTCGTCGCTCCACGGGAGATCGCCTCCAGGCCGAATGCACCGGAGCCTGCGTACAAGTCGTAGACGCACAGCCCCTGCAGTGACCCAAGTCGGTGCTCGAGCGATGAGAAGACGGCTTCGCGCACACGATCCGATGTCGGACGGGTTACGTTCGCCGGCACTTTGAGTGTCCGACCCTTTGCGATGCCGGCGATGATGCGGGTCATGACTTGTCCAGGTAGTCCGTGGCAGCGAGTCGTTCGCGTTCGTCGAGTGCGTTCCGCAACTGCGGATGTCGTTCGAGATCGGGATCCGCATCGAAGATGGCGAGAATCTCGTCGCGTGCATTCGTGATGATGACCTGGTCGCGCAGGACCGAGAGCAGTCGAAGCGTGGAGCGTCCACCGCTTTGAAGGACACCGAGGACATCGCCCTCGCCGCGCTGCTCGAGATCGAGATCCGCGAGCAGGAAGCCGTCCGTGGTTGCCGCGACCGCCGTGAGTCGTTCCCCGGCGCTCGTGTCCATCGGTTGTCGTGTGTGCAGGAGGCACAGCCCGGGCACCGAGCCGCGACCGACGCGACCGCGCAACTGGTGCAGCTGCGAGATGCCGAATCGGTCGGCGTCGAGGACCACCATCGTGGACGCATTCGGCACATCGACGCCCACTTCGATGACGGTCGTCGAGACGAGCACGTCATAACCATCGGCACCGTGTTGCGAGAATCGGCGCATCGCGTCGTCCTTCTCGTCCGGTGACATGCGGCCATGGAGGAGACCGACGCGGAGATCGTGCAACTCCTCGGTCCGCAATCGTTCGAAGACCTCTTCCGCTGCTGCCGGCGCGGTCTCGGATTCGTCGGCGTCCGATACGGAGATCCGGGGGCAGACGACGTACGCCTGATGTCCCTTTGCCGCCTCTTCGCGCACGCGCTGCCACATCCGTATTTCGTACTGCGGCTTCTCCGAGGCCGGCACCACATGTGAGGCGATCGGACTTCGGCCGGCGGGGAGTTCGGTCAGGGATGACACCTCGAGGTCGCCGAAGACGGTGATTGCCGCGGTCCGGGGAATCGGCGTCGCGGTCATGACGAGTGTGTGCGGGACAACGCCGTCACGCGCCTTCTCCCCGAGCGCCGCACGCTGCTCGACACCGAATCGATGCTGTTCATCGACGACGATCAAACCGAGATCGAAGAACTGCACCTTGTCCTGCAGCAATGCGTGGGTTCCGACAACGATCCCCGCATCGCCGGACGCCATCGACAACAGTGCCGCTTTGCGCTGCGCAGCGGTGGACGAACCCGTGAGCAGCACGACCTGCGTCCCGCGTTCGTCGCCGTCGAGTTCGCCGCGGGCACCAAGTGGACCGAGCATGCTGCGCAGCGTGCGGTAGTGCTGTTGCGCGAGCACCTCGGTGGGCGCGAGCAGTGCGCTCTGCCCGCCGGCGTCGACAACTTGCAACATCGCGCGCAGTGCGACGATGGTTTTGCCCGAGCCGACTTCACCTTGCAGCAGTCGGTGCATGGGGTGCGGCTGCGCGAGATCGTGCTCGATCGCAGCACCAACCTCTTGCTGGCCGCGGGTGAGGGTGTACGGCAGTCGCTGATCGAATCGTGCGCGGAGATCGCCAGTGGGGACGCGTGCCTGCGCTGCGCGGCGGCCCGCCTCGATCCGTCGCTTCTGCATGACGCCAAGCAGAACGAAGGCTTCGTCCCACGTGAGCCTGCGCTTCGCAGCGCGGTAGTCGTCGGGCGTTTCAGGTCGGTGCAACTTGTGCAGCGCATCGTTGAACGTGAGCAGGCCCTGCCGTTGTACGACGTCGTCGGGAATGGTTTCGGGGACCGCATCGAGCAGGTCGAGGACGTAGGTGATCGTCCGTGCAATCCGCCACGACGGCATCTTCGCGCTGGCGGGGTACACCGGGATGAGTTGGTGTGCGAAGGTGGCGACGGCATCGGGATCGACTTCGTCGGTATCTGCTGGCAGGAGCACGTATTCGGGATGGGCGAGCTGGCGCAGATGCTTGAAGGCGGTCACCTTGCCGCTGAACATGCCCATTCGCCCGGGTTGCAGCGATTGCGCCCGCCACGCCTGGTTGAAGAAGGTGAGATGGAGCGATGCCGTGCCGTCGGTCACCGTGACATCGAGAATCGAGCCCTTCCGATTCTTCATCGGTCGGTTCTTGATATCTGCGACCTCTGCCAGCACGGTGACGTCATCGCCGATGTTGAGCGAGCGCAGATCGCTCAGTTCTCCACGCTGGGCATAGCGACGGGGCGCGTGCAGCAAGAGTTCGCCGACAGTCTCGATCCCGAAGGCCTTGTCGAACGACTTCGCAGACTTCTCACCGATGACCGCAGGGAGGCGGTCCGAAAGCTGCACCACGGATTCACCCTAGACGGACCCGAAAAGCAGAAACCGCTCGGCAAGCCGAGCGGTTTCGAAAGTCTGCGGATCAGACGGCGCGGGTGACCTTGCCGGCCTTCAGGCACGAGACACACACGTTCACACGCTTCTTCGAGCCGCCGACGAGCGCACGGACACGCTGGATGTTCGGCGACCAACGACGCTTCGTACGGATGTGCGAATGCGAGATCGAGTGGCCGTAGCTCGGGCCCTTGCCACAAACGTCGCAGTGAGCAGCCACGTTCAACTCCTAGGTTCTCGGGGTTACGCCCCGGTGGGGCGCCTACGAAGGGTACCGGACCCCGCGCGGACCCCCCAAATCTAGAAGTGGGTCCAGCCCCGGGGCCCTGCATACCGGCGGCCGTCCACGAGCACCGACTCGGAGCGGTCCTGCACCCGACCGATCGCACGGAATGCGCCC
Organism: uncultured bacterium; assembly: GCA_963978265.1. Classification (GTDB taxonomy): domain Bacteria; phylum Actinomycetota; class Actinomycetes; order S36-B12; family UBA5976; genus JAKALQ01. Next base: position 9,145 of record CAXBQV010000028.1, read on the forward strand.
GGTAACGCCAGATCCGGCGCAAACGTGGCGAGCAGCGCATGGTCCTCACCGCCTCCGAGCACGAGCTCAAGCGCCGGCACTCCCAGCGCCTCGCTCGCCAGCACGACTTCGCGATCGATGGCGAGGGACCTCGTGTCGAGGGCGAGTGTCACACCGGAGCTGTCGGCGATATGCGCGGCATCCGCGATCAGTCCATCGGACACATCGATCATCGACGACGCACCGGCGATCGCAGCCGCGATGCCGGCCTGATACGGAGGCGTGGGGACGCGATACGCCGCGCGCACGTCCGGATCCACATCGACTCCGCGCTGATGCGACAACAGCCCCGCCGCAGACCATCCCATGCGACCAGCAACCGCGACCACGTCCCCGACCTGTGCACCGCTGCGCGTCACGGGTGCACGTCCCTGCAGATCGCCGAGCACCGCTACCGAGACGATGATCCGATCCGCATGCGCGAGATCACCACCGATCACGCTTGCCCCGACAACGGCACATTCGGTGGCAAGCCCGGCCGCCACCTCGTCGAACCACTCGGGCTCCGTGTCCGACGGCGCACCAACGGCCACCAGCAGCGCCGTCGGCAGGCCACCCATTGCTGCGATGTCCGCGAAGTTCTGCGCCGCAGCGCGACGACCGAGTTCGTGCGGAGTGGTCCACGCCGTGCGGAAGTGCACGTTCTCGACGAGCATGTCTGTGGATACCGCAACGCGACCGTCCGGTGCGGCGAGCACGGCAGCATCATCACCGGGACCGAGGAGCACGCCGCGATGTTGGACGAAGTGCGACGTGATGCTCTCGATGAGTTCGAACTCGGACGGCATGTCAGCGCAAGCCGGTGCCGCGACGCAGTGCGTCGGAGATGAGTGCGTCGATGAGGACCGCGTAGGAGACGCCGCTGGCGTCCCACAGGCGCGGGTACATCGAGATCGGAGTGAAGCCGGGCATCGTGTTCACCTCATTGAGGATGATCTCGCCATCGCCGCGGACGAAGAAGTCCACGCGCGCGAGTCCTTCGCAGTCCAGCGCTTCGAACGCCTGCACTGCAAGCTGCTGCACATTGCGCGTCAGGCCCTCGGGCAGATCTGCGGGCACGATCAGCTCAGCCCCGTCGTCGAGATACTTCGCGGCGAAGTCGTAGAACTCGTGGACTGCATCGACTTTGATCTCGCCGAGCACCGATGCCCGCGCGGTGCCGTCGGCGCCGACGAGGACCGCACACTCGATTTCCCGGGCTCCTTCGATGCCGAGTTCGACAATGACCTTGGGATCGTGTTCGCGTGCCGTCTCGATCGCTGCGGCGAGATCGTCACGGTGCTTCACTTTTGTGATGCCAACCGACGACCCGGCCCGTGCAGGTTTCACGTACAGCGGCATCGGCAATCCGGAGAGACGCGCAAGAACAGCAGCACGCGACTGCTCCCAGTCACGTGGAAGCACGGCTTCATACGGGCCGACAGGGAGACCGGCCGCGCGGAACGCGGCCTTCATGTGCAGCTTGTCCATCGACGCAGCAGATGCGTAGACGCCGCTGCCGACGTACGGAATCGCCGCGAGTTCGAGGAAACCCTGGATGGTGCCGTCCTCGCCCCACGGGCCGTGCAGCAACGGGAACACCACGTCGATGGACGCCAGCAAGGCAGAGCCGGTGATGGCAGCACCCGGAACCGAGGTGACGGTGAGCGCTGTGCCGCTCGTGATCTCCGGAAGTGCGCCTCTGGTGATCGCGAGATCCAGGGCGTCGTCCTGCAGCAGCCACTTGCCATCGGTCGAGATGCCGATCGGAATGACGTTGTACTTGCTGCGATCGATCGCAGCCATCACGTTGCCGGCGGATACGCAGGAGATCGCGTGCTCATTGGAGCGGCCGCCGAAGAGCACGGCAACGTTGGTCTTTGCCACAGGACGACCCTACTCACCCTGCTCAACACGGCACCGTAGGCTGCGGGAATGCTGAGCAACCTGCTGGCCTTCACCGCGGTCGTCATGATGCTCACGATGCTGCCGGGCATCGACACGGCCCAAGTACTCCGGGCGGCGACGCTCGGCGGACCGCGACTCGCCTACGCGACGCTGTTCGGAATCATGGCGGGCGTCTGGGTGTGGGGTGTCGCTGCAGCGATCGGCATCAGCGCACTCCTGCTCGCCTCCCCCGCGCTCTATGACGTGGTTCGCTACCTCGGCGGCTCGTATTTGCTGTGGCTCGGCTTGCGCATCATCTGGTCCGCCCGGAAACCGCACCTGCAGTCCGAGCACGACAGGGGCAGTGCGCGAACGTACGTCGGCGCGTTCACCCGTGCTTCGTTGATCACGATCACGAACCCCAAGAACGGGCTCTTCTACATTGCGATGCTGCCGCAATTCCTTCCGAAGGAACTCCCACCGGCTGTCGGCGGGTTCGTGCTGTCCACGATCCACAACGGCACCTGCCTGCTGTGGTTCAGCATGCTCATCTGGGGAACGCACCGGGCACGCGCGCTGTTTGAGCGGCCGAACGTGCAGCAATGGATGGAGCGGATCTCGGGAACGGCGCTACTCGGATTCGGTGCGGCAGTCTTCTTCGAGTAGTGGCGCTCGACGTCAGAGTTCGGCGCCGACATCCGAGGCGAGGAACTTCGCGACCATGTCATAGGCGGGCAGTCCGTGATGGACCATTTCGACGACGAGTTCTGCGATCGGCATCTCGACACCGTTTGTCCTGGCAAGTTCCACAATCGGCTCACACGACTTCACGGCTTCGCATGTCAGCCGCGACGACTGGATGACGTCCGCCACCGAGCGTCCCTCGCCGATGTGAACACCGAACGTGCGATTGCGGGAGAGCGGTGATGCACAGGTGGCGACGAGATCGCCAACGCCGGCCAGGCCGAGGAACGTGGTGGGCTGCGCACCGAGCGCGACTCCGAGCTTCGTCATCTCCGCGAGACCGCGGGTGGCGATGGCGGCCTGTGCATTTTCGCCGAGGCGCATCCCCTCGATGACGCCGGCGGCGAGCGCGATGACGTTCTTGGTTGCACCCGCGATCTCAACGCCGATCACGTCGGTGGTGTAGAAGGCTTTGAAGTAATCGGAACTGCAGATTTCCTGCAGTCTTCGGGCGTTGGCCTCGTCGCTGCATGCGACAGTCGTTGCAGCAGGTTCGCGGAGCACGATCTCTCCGGCGAGATTCGGCCCGCTCAGGACGGCCAACTGTTCGCGTGGGAGACCGGTGACCTCCTGCGCCACCTCGGTGACGCGGAGATCGGTGTGCTGCTCCAGGCCCTTGGCGAGCGAAACCACGAGCGCATCACGCGGGATATGCATGCCCCACTCGAGCAACGAGCTGCGAACGGTCTGCACGGGGATCGCCAGGATGACGACGTCGGAGCCGGCAAGGGCGGTCGGGACGTCGTGCACCGCGCGTATCGCATCCGGCAGTGCAATGCCGGGGTGGTACACGGGATTCTCGTGACGGGCGTTGATGGCATCCACGATTGCGGCATCACGTGCCCACAGCACGACGTCGTGTCCGGCATCAGCGGCGATCTGCGCGAACGCAGTGCCCCACGAGCCGCCACCGATCACCGAGACTGTCGTCACGAAGCAGCACCGCCGCGACGCTTGCGCGGGTTGTAGCGCTCCGCGGGCGGTTGCTCACCACGGATCTCAGCAAGCAGCATTGTGATCGCCAGCATGATGCGCTCGGTTGCCTCCTCGAGCAGATCGGCGGTGATCGGTTTGTCGCGGAGGTCGTCGATGTCCACTGCTTGACCTGCTCGCACTTGCATCGTCTTGCGCGGGAAGAGCCTCAAGTGGAAACCGTCCTCGTTCGGCATCACCTGCTCCGCGCCCCATTGCGCAACCGGAATCAGCGGAGCCCCTGTCGCGAGCGCAAGTCGGGCAGCACCGGTCTTGCCCATCATCGGCCAGTTGTCGGGGTCGTGGGTGGTGGTGCCCTCGGGGTAAATGGTGACGCAGTGGCCGAGTTCCAAGGCTGCGATCGCATCCCGGTACGCGTTGACTGCATTCGTCGTGTTGCGATGAACCGTGATCTGGCCGGCCGCTTGGAAAAGTTTCCCAAGCACCGGCATCTCGACGACTTCACGCTTGCCGAGGTAGCGAGGCCGTCGCTTCGCGCCCTCGATGAGGAAATGACCCACCGACAGCGGATCGAAGTAGGAGGTGTGGTTCGGGACCACGATGCACGGACCGCTGGTCGGCACATGCTCCAGTCCGCGCCAGTCCCGCTTCGTCACCACCCGCAGGATCGGCAGTCCGACGTTGATGATGAATCGGTATGCGGCCGAATCGAAATCCGTCACTGGCCCTCCATGCTGCTCATTCTGCCGACGAACCTTCGTCGGCGCACGCTTCCGGAAAAGGCGGAGGCGCGCCGGTTGTCCGACGCGCCTCCGAACGCAGGCTTACTTGCGCTTTGCAGCCTTCTTTGCAGCCTTCTTCGGTGCAGCCTTCTTGGCAGCAGCCTTCTTCGGTGCAGCCTTCTTGGCAGCAGCCTTCTTCGGTGCAGCCTTCTTCGGGGCCGCTGCGGCCTTCTTCTTGCCAGCAACGATCGCCTTGAACTCTGCGCCTGCGGTGAACTTCGGAACCGACGTCGCGGCAACCTTCACCGTTGCACCCGTGCGCGGATTGCGAGCGGTACGTGCCTTGCGTGCGTTCTTCTTGAAGATGCCGAAGCCCGAGATGGCAACCTTGTCGCCCTTGGAGACGGCTGCGACGATGCCGTCAAACACAGCGTCAACCGCTGCGGTCGCATCCTTCTTGCTGACGCCGAGCGCAGCAGCAACCTTGTCGACCAGATCTGCTCTGTTCACAGTGGAACCTTTCGTTTTCCCATGGGGTACCGATCGATCGGTACGCCGCGAACGCTATGCAGTGGAATAAGGCTTTTTGCGGAGGCGCGCCGCTTTTCCGGCGTGTCGTAAGGACTTTTCACACCGCACAGACAAAACGGCTCGGATTACCAAGGGAATCCGAGCCGTTGAAACTCTCAAGGAGAGGTTTAGCGAGCGCCTGTCGTCGGCTTGTATGACGGGCGTGCAGCCTCGAACGAATCGATCTTGTCCGCGTATCGCAGGGTCAGGCCGATGTCGTCGAGGCCCTCGAGCAGTCGCCAACGGGTGTAGTCGTCGATCTGGAACGGGAAGGTCGAAGCCGCGCAGCGAACCTCCTTCTTCTCGAGATCGACGGTCACTTCGAGTCCCGGGCTGTGTTCGATCAGCTTCCACAGTTGCTCGATGTCGTCCTGCTCGAGTTGGGCCGCAACGAGGCCGGTCTTGGCCGAGTTCCCGCGGAAGATGTCCGCGAAGCGTGACGACAACACTGCTTTGAATCCGAAGTCCTGCAGGGCCCACACCGCATGCTCGCGGGATGATCCGGTCCCGAAGTCCGGTCCGGCGACGAGCACCTCGGCTCTGTCGAACGGAGCCTTGTTGAGGACGAATTCCGGGTCCTTGCGCCATGACGCGAAGCAACCGTCAGCGAAACCGGTGCGAGTGACCCGCTTGAGGTACTCGGCGGGCACGATCTGATCGGTGTCCACATTGCTTCGACGGAGCGGTGCACCGATGCCTGTGAACGACGTGAACTTCTCCATGGTTCAGCCCTCCAGATCCGCAGGTGATGCAAGTCGGCCGACGACTGCGGTCGCAGCTGCAACTTGCGGCGACACCAGGTGGGTGCGCGAGCCGGGACCTTGTCGGCCCTCGAAGTTGCGGTTGCTCGTCGAGGCGGCACGCTTGCCCGGACCGACCTTGTCGGGATTCATCGCGAGGCACATCGAGCAACCGGCGAAGCGCCAGTCCGCTCCGGCCTCGGTGAAGACCTTGTCGAGGCCCTCGTCCTGCGCCTGCAGACGGACCTTCACCGACCCGGGCACCACGATCATCTGCACGGTGGGCGACACCTTGCGGCCCTTGAGGACGGCGGCGGCGGCGCGAAGATCCTCGATGCGGCCATTCGTGCACGACCCCAGGAACACGGTGTCCACCGCAATCTCGCGAAGCGGTGTTCCCGGCGTGAGATCCATGTACTCGAGAGCGCGTTCGATCGCGACCCGGTCGACTTCGTCCGTGGCATCCGCCGGCGATGGGACCGAGCCCGACAGTGGCAGTCCCTGGCCCGGGTTCGTGCCCCATGTCACGAACGGTGTCAGCGTCGATGCGTCGAGATCCACTTCCGCGTCGAACGTCGCATCGGCGTCCGTGACGAGCGTCTTCCAGTAGGCAACAGCAGCATCCCAGTCCGCACCCTGCGGAGCGTGCGGACGACCTTTGAGGTACTCGAACGTCGTCTCATCGGGGGCGATCATGCCGGCGCGAGCGCCTGCCTCGATGGACATGTTGCAGATCGTCATCCGTCCTTCCATCGACAGATTCCGAATCGCCTCGCCGCGGTATTCGAGGACGTACCCCTGACCGCCGCCGGTGCCGATCTTCGCGATGATCGCAAGGATGATGTCCTTGGCGGTCACACCAGGCTGCAACGCACCATTGACGTTGATCGCCATCGTCTTGAACGGTTTCAGCGGCAGGGTCTGCGTCGCCAGCACATGCTCCACCTCAGAGGTGCCGATGCCGAACGCGAGTGCGCCGAAGGCGCCATGTGTCGAAGTGTGCGAATCTCCGCAGACGACGGTCATTCCGGGTTGCGTGAGGCCCAGTTGCGGACCGACGACGTGCACGATGCCGTTCTCGGCGTCGCCCATCGAGAAGATGCGCAGTCCGAACTCCTCCGCGTTCTTCCGGACAACTCGCACCTGTTCTGCCGAAATCGGATCGGCGATCGGCTTGTCGATGTTGTTCGTCGGGATGTTGTGATCCTCGGTGATGAGCGTGAGATCCGGACGGCGAACTTTGCGTCCGGCAGCGCGGAGCCCGTCGAACGCCTGCGGACTGGTGACCTCATGCACCAAGTGCAAGTCGATGAACAGCAGATCGGGTTCGCCCTCATTCCGGGCGACGACGTGGTCGTTCCAGACCTTCTCGGCAAGTGTGCGACCCATAGGAGCGCCTCCACAGTTGGACGTGATGGGAGTAGGGTGCGCCTCCGGCCGCCCACTCGTCTTGCCATTTCGTATGTTGAGATGCAAATATCAGCATATGGACATTGGAAGTGGCGTCGGCGTCCTCGACAAGGCCGCCATCGTGCTCAACGCACTCGAAGCCGGCCCCCAGACCCTCGCGGGACTCGTGCAGGCCACCGGACTGACGCGCCCCACCGCCCATCGACTCGCCTGCGCGCTCGAACATCACCGACTTGTCGCGCGTGACCTCAACGGCAGATTCGTGCTCGGCGGCCGCATCCCCGAACTCGCGGCGGCAGCAGGCGAAGACAAGTTGCTCGTTGCGGCCACACCGATCCTGTACGCACTGCGCGACGCAACCGGCGAGAGCGCACAGTTGTACCGACGGCAGGGCGATCAGCGAATGTGCGTTGCCGCAGCAGAGCGGATGACCGGCCTCCGCGACTCCGTCCCGATCGGCACCGTGCTCACCATGCACGCCGGTTCTGCGGCACAGGTTCTGCTCGCATGGGAGGAACCCGATCGCATGCACCGCGGGCTGCAGGGCGCAGCATTCACGGCAACGGCGCTGTCACAGGTTCGACGACGCGGCTGGGCGCAGAGCGTCGGCGAACGTGAACCCGGCGTCGCATCCGTGTCGGCACCGGTGCGCACACCGTCCGGACGGGTGGTCGCGGCCGTTTCGATCTCGGGTCCGATCGAACGGCTGACCCGGCAACCCGGTCGCCTGCATGCGGCCGCTGTCGTCGGTGCGGCCCAGCGCCTGAGTGAGCAACTCAAGCGCACCGCGAACACGCCCGGCCGCTGATGAAACGATTTGCACTCCTCGTATCCCTGGCGCTCACGCTCAGCGGATGTTTCAATGGCGGTTCACCGAACAACTTCGTCTTCGACTGCGCACGAACCGTGCAGCAACCGAAAGAACTCGTGCTCTATTGCGCCGACGCAGGGCAGATCGTGCAGGACATCCGTTGGTTCAACTGGGGGCTGTCCAGTGCGACCGGCGAAGGTGTCGTCGTCACCAAACTCTGCGATCCGAACTGCGCTGAGGGGCAAGTAGCACAGACTCCTGTCAAGATCACCCTCATGGAACCGCGCGATGTCGATGGCGTGAGCGTCTTCAGTGTGATTCAGTTGCTGTACACGGATCCGCCTGCCGGGCATCCACGCGTCGAGAACGTGGACCTGGCAACGGCGCCCATGCCGTAGATCGAGAGGACGCCGATGATCCCGAAGGCACTTCCTGCACCCCGCATCGTCGACCCGAACTCCGTTCCGAAGCTGCGCTGGGGCGTTATCGGACCCGGTGCGATCGCGGAAACATTCGTCGACGCGACGCACAAGTACACGCAGCAGCGCATCACTGCGGTTGCCTCGCGCACGCCGGGCAAGGGTGATGCCTTCGCCCGCCAGCGCGGCATCGAGACGGTGTACACGGATTACGAACACCTCGTCGGCGATCCGAACATCGACGTCATCTACGTCGCGACCACGCACGAGTTCCACCTCGACCACGCACTCCTTGCGATCCAAGCCGGCAAGCACGTGCTCGTCGAGAAGCCGATCGCAATCACCGCTGAGCAGGCGCAGCAGACTGGATTTGCCCGCGCCATTGAGACCCTGCAACACCAGCAGTTCGCCCGCATGCAAATGCAAGGAGACGTCAAACAGGGCTTGTGCAGAGCCATACCAGGCACTCAGATGGCGGACTTCAAGCATGCGGGGCACGCTCCCAGTTGCCCATGCCCTGTTCGCAGCGCAGCAGCAACTGCTGGCTCGACAAATGCCGCAGTCCGCCGGCATGCAGTTCTTCGATCAGCGCCTTGG
>CAXBQV010000029.1:0-16513 GCA_963978265.1 uncultured bacterium
CGGGACGCACCTGGCATCCACGGACGAGATCGAGCTCGTGAAGGTGCTCGGCGCGGAGACGAAGGGGAAGAGCTCGATCCTGTCGTTCGTCTGCGGCCGGCGCGCCCGCGCCCGCTTTGACGACGCCGGCTATCTGGCCGCCAACCCCGAGGCGGCGAGGCTCTTCAGGACGGACCCGAAGGAGTACAAGAAGCGCGTGCGCCGCATCGCCTTTGGCGCCGGCGACTTCACCCTGGACCTGGGCATCACCGGCCGCGACATGCTGCTCGACTCGCAGGCACCTGCGGACGAACTCCTCCAACTCGGCTTCGGAGGCTCCAGTTTCCGGCTGGCGGCACCGAAGGGCACGGCCACGTCGGCGGCCGATCTCAGCGGCAAACGCATCGCGACGTCGTATGCGGGTGTCCTGAGTGCATGGCTCAAGGAGCGGGGCATCGATGCAACCGTCGTCGAACTCGACGGCGCGGTCGAGAACGCAGTGGCCCTCGGTGTCGCCGATTGGGTCGCAGATGTCGTCGACACCGGAACCACGCTGCGGCAGGCAGGACTCGAGATCGTGGGCGACCCGGTCATGCGCAGCGAAGCCATCGTGGTCCGCCGCAAGCACGCGCCCGACGATGCCGCCGTCGATACCTTCATCCGACGACTCAGCAGTGTGATGGTTGCGCGCGCATACGTCCTCGTCGACTACGACATCAAACGCACGAAGCTCGAGCAGGCCTGCGCCATGACGCCCGGCATTGAGTCGCCGACGATCTCGGATCTCGCGAATCCCGAATGGGCCGCAGTCCGCGCCATGGTGTCCCGTCGCGACGTGCACCGTGTCATGGACGATCTCTACGGCCTCGGTGCGCGCGGCATCCTCGTCACAGACATTCACGCCTGCCGACTGTGACCGAGTTCAGCACCGACGACGGCGGCTGTCCCGCGCTGCTCGCCGACGCACTCGCGTCCGGTCTGCCGATCGCGGTTGCCGCCGCTGTCCGCCATTCACGGTTGCTCATTCCGGTGGTCACGGCTCCGGAGGGTGCGCTGGAAATGGATCCGCACGACACGTGCGGCGTCGGCGACGGCATGGCATCGGTCACGTTCACGTCCACGGACGGACGTCGCGCCTTGCTCGGGTTCAGTTCGATGGAACAACTGCTTGCTTGGGACCGCAATGCCCGCCCGCTCCCGCAGCCCGGTCAGGAGATCGCCGCCACCGTGTTGTCGGCAGCACTCGATGCCCTGATCGTCGATATCGCCGCTGAGCATCGCATCGCGCTGCAGGGGAGTGACCTCCGGCTCGCCGCCGGCGTCAGCTGAAGACCGGGCCGGTCCAACGTTCGCCCGGACCGGCGCCGGGGGCGTCGGGAATGTCGGAGTACTCGCGGAACGCGAGTTGCAACGTCTTGAGCCCGTCGCGCAGCGGTCCCGTGTGATGGTGGCCGAGTTCCGGCGCGGCGGCGTCGACGAAGCCGGCGAGGACATGGATGAGGATGCGGGCGTCCGCCAAGTCCCGCGTGTCGTCCCCGCCCTCGTAGAGTCCCAACTTCACAGCAGCGGCGGTCATGAGGTCGACCGCGTGGAGACCGAGGATCTCGCTCGCCTGCAGGGCGGCGAGGTCCCGGGCGGCCGTCACCTGCTGAATTGGGGATTCGTTCTCCATGCGGTTAGACTCCCACCCGACCTCGGGAACCGAGAAATCGGGTTCCGACGCACAAGTGGAGGGCGCTCCCACCTCGCAGCGGACAGTTGCAAGGTCCAGGTCCAAAGCGGCTCCGGCTGCTGCGCGGGTAACGCCGTGCGCCTGATCTGCCCTGTTGCCTGTGCGCGACGGGGCAGTTGTATTTGCGGACCGGAACAGCCGATCTGCAGTGGATCGGGACAACCGGTCTGCCGGACCGGGCAACCGGACCGATCAACCGCAGGGTCCCCAACCACCTTCGAGCAATGGAGTAGTTATCAGCGTCGAACCACGGATCAACGATCGGATTCGCGTCCCAGAGGTGCGACTGGTCGGACCGGAAGGGGAACAGATCGGCATTGTCAGCATCGACGACGCACTGCGTCTCGCGGTTGAGGCAGATCTCGATCTCGTCGAGGTAGCGCCAACGGCAAAGCCTCCGGTCGCCAAGATCATGGACTACGGCAAGTTCAAGTACGAGGCAGCGCAGAAAGCCCGCGAGGCCCGCAAGAACCAAGTGCAGACCATCATCAAGGAAATGAAGCTCCGTCCGAAGATCGACCAGCATGACTATGACACGAAGAAGAACCACATCGAGCGGTTCCTTCAGGGTGGCGACAAAGTGAAGGTCACGATCATGTTCCGTGGCCGCGAGCAGAGTCGTCCGGAACTGGGCTACCGCTTGCTGCAGAAGTTGGCCGAGGACATCGGCGAACTCGGATTCGTCGAATCCGCACCGCTGCAGGATGGCCGCAACATGGTCATGGTGCTGGCTCCGAACCGCAAGAAGGGCTCCGAATCGAAGCGACGTCCAACCGACGAAGCAACCGAGTAAGGCAGGGAACAGATGCCGAAGATGAAGACGCACTCAGGTGCGAAGAAGCGCTTCAAGCGCACGGGTACCGGCAAGATCATGCACGAGCGCGTGAACCGTCGTCACCTCCTCGAAGGCAAGTCGTCGCGTCGCACGCGCCGCCTCGCCGTCGATGTCGAGATGTCCCCGGCTGACACCAAGACCGCCAAGCGCCTGCTCGGCCTGCGCTAAGGAGATATGGGAAATGGCACGTGTAAAGCGCGCGATCAACGCGCAGAAGAAGCGCCGCGCTCTCCTCGAGCAGGCAAGTGGCTACCGCGGTCAGCGTTCACGCTTGTACCGCAAGGCCAAGGAGCAGGTCACGCACTCGCTCGTCTACGCCTACGACCACCGTCGTTCGAAGAAGGGCGACTACCGCAAGCTGTGGATCGCCCGCATCAACGCCGCGGCCCGGCAGAACGACATGACGTACAACCGATTCATCCAGGGCCTGAAGGCCGCTGGTCTCGAAGTTGACCGTCGCATGCTCGCCGAGCTCGCCGTCAACGATGCTGCCGCATTCTCGGCGCTCGTTGCCACCGCGAAGTCGGCAATCCCGGCTGCGTAACACAACACGTTCATGAGCCCCGACATCCTGGGACCCCACAGCGGTCTCGTTGTCGGGGCTCGTGCGTTGTTGAAGCCCCGCGAGCGGCGCGACCAGCGACTGTTCCTCGTCGAGGGGCCGCAGGCCGTTCGCGAGGCGCTCGGGGCGGGCTTTGTCCAGACACTGCTGCTCGATCACACGCGTGATGCGGTTGTGGAGGAGTTCGGTGACGTCGCCGACGCACTCGTGACGCCGAAAGCCATGGATTCGCTTACCGACACCGAGCAGCCGCAGGGCGTGGTCGCCATTTGTGCGATGCCAACCCGGACTCTCGACGATGTGCTCGCGGAGCGACCGACGTTGCTTGCGGTTTGCGTGGAGGTCAACGACCCGGGAAATCTCGGCACGATCATCCGAACCGCGGACGCAGCGGGCGCCGATGCAGTGCTCTGTACGACTGGTAGTGCAGATGCGTACAACGGCAAGGTCATCCGATCCACCGCTGGGAGCATCTTCCATATCCCGGTGATCCAGCAGCTCGATGCCGACGCGGTGCTCGACGCACTTGCGGCGGCAGGTGTCGCGTCGTTCGGCCTCGCCGGCAACGGCTCGACGTCGCTGTTCGAACTTGACGACGTACTCCTGCAACAGCCGACCGCATGGTGGCTCGGCTCGGAAGCGCACGGATTGCCCCTTGCTATGCTCTCGCGCATGCAAGCAGTCGCGATTCCCATGGAAGGCTCCGCCGAGAGCCTCAATGTGGCCACCGCTGCCGGAATCGCGCTCTTCACGTCATCACGCGCACGTCGATTTCAATAGCCGACCTGCGGTCTCCGTGACCGAGGTCGGCGCCTTCGCCCACTTACACTGCACTCGCGAAGGAGAAGCATGTCCGCCCCCAACAAGTCCTACGACCCCAAGCAGGTATCGCCGCTCGGGGCCGAGGCCGTCGACGCAGCCGTTGCGGCCGCACTCGCCGACATCGCCGCGGCAGAGGATCTCGACGCACTGAAGCTGGCCCGGCTCGCGCATGCCGGCGATCGCTCACCACTTGCGCTGGCCAACCGCGAGATCGGCGCACTTCCGCCGGCAGCGAAGGCTGAGGCTGGCAAGCGCATCGGTGAGGCCCGTGCGAAGATCAAGGACGCGCTCGAGGCGCGCGGCACCGTCCTCGAGGACCAGGCATCGATGCGGATGCTGGCGGAGGAAACGGTCGATGTCACACTCGGCATCGATGACCTTCCGCAGGGTGCCCGTCATCCGCTGACCGCGATCTCGGAGTACGTCGCGGACGTGTTCGTCTCGATGGGTTGGGAAGTGGCGGAAGGTCCCGAACTCGAGGCCGAGTGGTTCAACTTCGACGCACTCAACATCCCGGCGGACCATCCGGCGCGCTCGATGCAGGACACCTTCTTCGTTGCACCCGAGAACAGCCACCTCGTGCTCCGGACGCACACGTCACCTGTGCAGGCGCGCACGATGCTCGCAAAGCAGCCGCCGATCTACGTCGTCGTGCCCGGGCGTGTGTTCCGCACCGATGAGCTCGATGCCACGCACACCCCGGTGTTCCATCAGGTCGAGGGGTTGGCCATCGATGAGGGCCTCACGATGGCGCACCTGCAGGGCACATTGCTGCACTTCGCCCAGACAATGTTCGGGGCGGATGCGAAGGTGCGGTGGCGTCCGTCGTATTTCCCGTTCACGGAACCGAGTGCGGAGTTCGACCTCTGGTATCCGCAGGCGAAGGGTGGTCCGCGCTGGATCGAGTGGGGCGGCTGCGGCATGGTGAATCCGGCCGTGCTCCGCGCCTGCGGCATCGATGACACCAAGTATTCGGGATTCGCATTCGGTATGGGTCTCGAACGCACGCTCATGTTCCGGCACGGCATCACCGACATGCGGGACATCGTCGAAGGCGACGTCCGCTTCTCGCTGCAGTTCGGAGTTGAGGCCTGATGCGCGTCCCACGGTCATGGCTCGCAGAATTCGTCGACATCCCATCGAGTGCAACGCTGCAGGACATTGCCGACGCCTATGTGCGCATCGGTATCGAACCCGAGACCACGGAGGTCATCGGCGCCGATCTCGTGGGTCCGATCGTCGTCGGCAAGGTGCTCGAGTTCGTCGAGGAACCGCAGAGCAACGGCAAGACCATCCGCTGGTGCCAAGTCGACGTCGGCGGAACGGTGCACGGCATCGTCTGCGGTGCCCGTAACTTCTTCGTCAATGACAAAGTGGTTGTGTCGCTGCCCGGCGCGGTGCTGCCGGGTGGGTTCGCGATCGCGGCGCGCAAGACCTACGAACACACCTCCGACGGCATGATCTGCTCCGCCAAGGAACTCGCGATGGGCGACGACCACAGCGGCATCATCCGACTCGAAGAATTGGGCCTTGATCCCGACCTCGGCACGGATGCGATCGAACTGTTGCAGCTGCGCGATGAAGTTGTTGAACTCAACGTGCTTCCGGACAGCGGATACGTGATGAGCATCCGCGGCGCGGCCCGTGAGTTATCGCATGCCACCGGGTGGCAGTTCCATGATCGTGCAATGCAGGTCCCGGAACCGACGGCCGCGGGCGGTCCGGTGACCGGGGTGTCGATCGCACATGGCGCCGACCACATCGTCCTTCGCACACTGGTCGGATTCGATCCCCATGCAGTGACGCCGATGTGGATGCGGCGTCGGTTGCAGATGGCAGGTACGCGCGCCATCTCACTCGCCGTCGACATCACGAACTATGTGATGTACGAACTTGGGCAACCATTGCATGCATTCGATCGTACGAAGCTGAATGGCGACATCGTGGTTCGCTTCGCGAAGTCGGGGGAGACCCTCGAAACACTCGATCACGTGAAGCGCACGCTGCGGGACACGGACGTCCTCATCGCCGATGCCCGTGGCCCGATCGCGCTTGCAGGCACGATGGGCGGACTCGATACCGAGATCGATGACGACTCCACCGAGATCGTCATCGAAGCGGCACATTTCGACGCGCGATTGATCGGCCGGCAGTCCCGCAGCCATCAACTCATCAGTGAGGCATCGAAGCGTTTCGAACGCGACGTCGACGCCGACATCCAGATCGCGGCAAGTGCGCGTGCGATCAATCTGCTCATGGAGTTCGGCGGTGGCGTCTACAACGGCGTTGCCCGGGATGAATGCCGCAAGCCGATTCCGACCATTGCATTCCCTGCGGATGCGGCGACGAAACTCGTCGGGTACGAGATCGGTGTCGATGCAGTGACGACGTCGCTGACGGCCATCGGTTGCACGGTGTCCGGCACCGATCCGCTGCACGTCACTCCTCCCTCGTGGAGGAGCGATCTCGTCGGCATTGCGGAACTCGTTGAGGAAGTTGCGCGTTTCACCGGATACGACAACATTCCGGCGATCCTGCCTGTAGCCCGGGAAGGAAACGGGCTCACGCCGCGACAACGCCTACGCCGGAAGGTCTCGAAGTCGCTTGCATACGGTGGCATGGTCGAGGTGCTCAATTATCCGTTCATCGGACCGGCTGATCACGACGCGCTGCTCATCCCTGCCGACGACTGGCGTCGCGTCGCGGTGCGCCTCATGAATCCACTCAGCGCGGAACAGCCGGAGATGCGCACGTCATTGCTGGCACCGCTGCTCGCTGCGGCCCAACGGAATGCGGGCCGAGGCCAACGGGACCTTGCGATCTACGAAATGGGACTCGTGACGTTGCCATCTGTCTCCGGCGTGCCGGCCGGCACACCCGGTCTCTCGCAGCGTCCGACTGATGTCGAACTCGCACAGATCGATGCGGCGATTCCGCAACAGTTCGAGTCCGTCGCCGGAGTTCTCGCCGGTCAGCGTCTGCGCGGTGGCGCGTTCACTGCCGGTCGGGCGGTGTCGTGGGCCGACGCGATCGCGCTTGCCCGCGGTATTGGCGCGACTGCCGGCGTCGAGCTCCAGGTACGCCCAGCGGAGAAGGCGCCGTGGCATCCGGGGCGGTGTGCAGCACTGCTGCTCCATGACGATGTCATCGGGTATGCCGGTGAGCTCCATCCGAAGGTTGCGGAGAACTTCGGCTTGCCGCGCGGCAGTGCCGCATTCGAACTCCGACTCGAAGCGCTCTACGGGGCGGAACGTGGGGCAGTGGTGGCAACTGCTGTGCGGACGTTCCCGGTCGCGCTGCAGGACCTTGCATTCATCACGCCGAACTCGGTCGCGGTTGCCCGGATGCAGGCGGCGCTGGCGTCCGCACTCGGGGATGTGTGCGAGTCGGTGCGCTGCTTCGACGTCTACAGCGGTGATCCCGTGCCCGAAGGGCATCGCTCGCTCGCCTTTGCGCTGCGCCTTCGCGCCGCGGACCGGACACTGTCGGAGGCGGAGGTGACCGAGTACCGCGAACGGGCGGTTGCCGCCGGAACCGCACTGGGGGGCATCCTGCGTTGACGCACTTTTATGCGCATATGCGTGTATAGTGTGCCCATGACCATCAACGTGGCCGTGGCAGGTGCTTCGGGGTATGCGGGCGGGGAACTCCTGCGCCTCCTGTCTGGACACCCCTCATTCCGGATCCGGGCCGTGACTGCGCAGAGCAACGCCGGCCAGTCACTGGCTGCAGTCCATCCGCAATTGGCAGCGCTGGGGGAGCTCACCCTGCTTCCGACGACGCCCGAGGCGCTGGCCGTTGCCGACCTCGTCTTCCTCGCCCTGCCGCACGGTGCGTCGGCCTCGATTGCGCAGGCGTTGCCCTCGCACATCCGGATCGTGGACCTCGGTGCGGATTTTCGACTGCAGTCGGCGGACGCGTGGACCACCTATTACCCGGGTCACGCCTATGCCGGTCACTGGACATACGGACTGCCCGAACTCGTTGACCGAAGTGCGATCGCTGCGGCGGCGACAGTTGCGAATCCCGGCTGCTACGCCACTGCGATCGCGCTCGGATTCGCGCCGGTGCTCCCGCACGTCGACGCAAGCGACCTCACCGTGGTGGCTGCCAGCGGCACCAGTGGCGCCGGACGCAAACCGACCGAAGCATTGCTTGCAACCGAAGTTATGGGATCGATGTCCGCGTACAAGGTCGGCGGAGTGCATCAGCACACGCCCGAGATCGAGCAGACGCTCACCAGATTCACCAACAGCAGCGTCAGACTCTCGTTTACACCGTTGCTCGCTCCGATGTCGCGCGGCATCATCGCCACGCTCACGGCACGAGCAACCGACTCGGCTGCCGAGCACGTGCATGACCTGCTGACGTCGTTCTACGACGGTGAACCGTTCGTGCGTGTGCTTCCGAACGGCGAACAGCCGACGACGTCGGCTACCTACGGTTCGAACGCCGTGCTGATGCAGGGAATGTTCGACGCCCACACGAACCGGGTTGTTATCACCGTTGCTATCGACAATCTCGTCAAGGGTGCTGCCGGTCAGGCGTTGCAGAATGCGAATCTGATGTACGGGTTCGACGAGACCGCCGGACTTTCCGCAATCGGAGTTGCGCCATGAGCACCACAACTGCCAAGGGATTCCTCGCCGCGGGCGTCGTCGCCGGGCTGAAATCAAGCGGAAACCGCGACGTCGCACTCGTCGTCAATCAGGGTCCGAAGTTCGACGCTGCGGGCGTGTTCACGAGCAATCGCGTCAAGGCTGCACCCGTGCAATGGTCCCAGCAGGTGCTGGCGTCGATGCATGCCCTGAAGGCCGTTGTCCTGAATTCTGGCGGTGCCAACGCCTGCACCGGCGCTGAAGGTTTCGCCGACACACACCGCACGGCCGAATACGTCGCGGAGAAGCTCGGCCTCGGAGCGATCGATGTCGCAGTCTGCTCGACGGGGCTCATTGGGCAGCGCCTTCCGATGGACAAGATCTACCGCGGTATCGATGCCGCCGTCGGTGAACTCGCGCTCGACGGCGGCGACAACGCTGCACTCGCGATCATGACCACCGATTCCGTGCCGAAGACCGCGACGCGTCTCGGGAGTGGCTACACAATCGGCGGTATGGCGAAGGGTGCCGGCATGCTCGCGCCGGGGTTGGCCACCATGCTTGTCGTCATCACGACTGACGCCGATGTTCCATCGGCCGACCTCGAGCATGCCCTGCGCGCGGCAACGTCGAAGTCCTTCGACCGAATCGATTCCGATGGCTGTATGTCGACGAACGACACCGTCCTCGTCCTCGCGAGTGGAGCGAGTGGTGTGCACCCCTCGATGTCGGAGTTCGAAGCGCTCCTGTCCGAGGTGTGCGCAGAACTCGCACGCAAACTCATCGGCGATGCCGAAGGTGCATCCAAGGACATCCGGATTCACGTGTCGGCAGCGGACAGCGAACAGGACGCACTCGAGGTTGCTCGCGCGATTTCCCGCAGCAACCTGCTCAAGTGCGCCATGCACGGAGAGGACCCGAATTGGGGTCGAGTGCTCTCCGCGATCGGCACCACCGGGGCCGCATTCGAACCCGACGAGATCGACGTTGCGATCAATGGTGTCTGGGTCTGCCGCAACGGCATGACGGGTGACGATCGCAACCTCGTTGACATGTCCGGCCGCGAAATCACCATCACCGTCTCGTTGCGTGCCGGAGCCGCGGAGGCAACCGTGTGGACGAACGACCTCACTGCGATGTATGTCCACGAGAACAGCGCGTACAGCTCCTAGGAGAGATGATGACGACACCAGACCTCAGCGGCGATCGCGCGCATGCACTCGAAAAGGCGGCAACGCTCGCCGAAGCGCTGCCGTGGCTGCGCGCATTCCATGGCGCCACCGTCGTGGTGAAGTACGGCGGCAATGCCATGACCGATGACAGCCTGAAGAAGGCGTTTGCCGAGGACATCGTGTTCCTGCGGCTGGCGGGCCTGCGGCCGGTGGTCGTGCATGGCGGTGGTCCGCAGATCAGTGCAATGCTGAACAAACTCGGTGTCCCCAGCGAATTCCGCGGCGGGTATCGCGTCACCACCGCGGAGACGATGGACGTTGTCCGGATGGTGTTGACCGGACAGGTGCAGCGCGAACTCGTCGCACTCATCAACGAGCACGGCTCCTGGGCCGTCGGCACCTCAGGCGAGGATGCCGGACTCTTCCGCGCCGAGCGTCGGGATGTGCTCGTCGACGGAGTGCCGACGGATATCGGGTTCGTCGGCGATGTCGTCGAGGTTCGACCGCAGCTCATCCATGAGTTGCTGAACGACGGACTCATCCCGGTCGTGAGCACGGTGGCACTCGATGCCACCGGTCAGCCGTACAACGTGAACGCGGACAGTGCCGCCGCCGCACTCGCGGCAGCGATCGGAGCCGAGAAGCTGCTCATCCTCACCGATGTCGAGGGGCTGTACCGGAACTGGCCGGACAAGTCCTCGATCATCCGCCGGATCGGCGTTGCAGAGTTGCGCACGATGTTGCCGCACCTCGAATCAGGAATGGTGCCGAAGATGGAAGCGTGCGTGCGCGCCATTGACGACGGCGTACCGCGCGCGCACATCATCGACGGCCGGCTCCCGCACGGCATGCTGCTCGAGATCTTCACCGACGAAGGTGTGGGCACGATGGTGTTCCCGACATGACAACCGCGAAGTGGCAGGATCGCTGGAAGCGCGTCATGCTCGACAACTACGGCACTCCGCCGCTGGCGCTGATGTCGGGCAAGGGCATGCGTGTCACGGATGCGGATGGCAAGGAGTACCTCGACTTCCTCGCCGGTATCGCGGTGAATGCGCTGGGTCATGCGCATCCCGCTATCGCGGAGGCAATTTCGAAGCAGGCGCAGGAACTCGTGCACGTGAGCAACCTCGCGATCCATCCGAAAGCCGTCGAACTCGCTGAGAAGTTGATCGCACTCTCCGGATGGGATGCGAAGGTGTTCTTCTGCCAGGACGGAGCGACGGCAAACGAGGCGGCCCTGAAGATCGCCCGTCGCCACGGCTATGCAGTCGCACCCGATGGCAGCAAGCAGCGGATCGTTGCAATGCACAACGGATTCCATGGTCGCTCGATGGGAGCCTTGGCGGTCACCGGCAATGCTGCGAAGCGGGATCCATTTGCACCGTTCGGTCATGACGTGACCTTCGTGGAATTCGGCAACACCGAAGCGCTTCGTGCGGCCATGGCCGACGACGTCGTGGCCGTGATTACCGAGCCGACACAGGGCGAGGGGGGCATGGTCGTTCCACCGCACGGGTTCCTGGCGGACGCCCGTGGCATTGCGACAGCATTCGACGCGCTCCTCATCGTTGACGAGGTGCAATCCGGCATCGGTCGCACCGGTCACTGGTTCGCGAGCAACGCTGCCGGCATTACCCCGGACGTGATGACGCTGGCGAAGGGCCTCGCCGGCGGCATGCCCCTCGGTGCCGTTCTCGCCACCGGCCCCGCGAGGGAGGCGTTGCACCCGGGCGATCATGGCACCACTTTCGGCGGCAATCCCGTGTCGTGCGCAGCCGCACTTGCGGTTATCGACACGATCGAACGTGAGCAGCTGTTGCCGCATGTGCAGAACATGACGGCGTACCTGCTCGACGGCCTGAGCCTGATCTCGTCACCGCTGGTCCGGAGCACCCGCGCTCACGGTCTGTGGATCGGCATTGAGCTCGCCGCACCGAAAGCAGGCTTGATCGAATCGGCAATGCGATCACGCGGCATCATCGTGAATGCCGTGAAGCCGGGCGTGATCCGGCTCGCACCGCCGCTCATCGTGCAGCCGGCGGACATCGACGCCTTTCTCAGTGCACTGCGCATCGTTCTGGAGGCGGCGGCCTGATGTCCTCGATCAAGTCGAAGGCGGCGCGACACCAGCGCATTGCTGCAATCGTGAATACGCAGAGCGTGCACACCCAGGACGAACTCCGCTCACTGCTGGGCAAGGAAGGCTACGTCGTGACCCAAGCGACCCTGTCCCGCGATCTCGACGAATTGCGCGCGCTCAAGATCCCCAATGCAAAGGGTGTGCCCGTCTACGCACTTCCGGAGGACGGCGACCCTGCGGCGACGCCGGTCATCGCACTCGACGCCGATGCACAATCGCGACTGCAGCGGGTGGCCGCCGAAGTGGTCGTGGGTGTCGATGGTTCCGCGAACATCGCGGTGGTGCATACGCGCCCCGGGGCTGCGCACTACCTTGCCTCCGCACTCGATCGCTCCGGATTGCGTGAAGTCCTCGGCACGATTGCCGGCGATGACACCGTGTTGGTCGTCAGCAGGAACGGCAATGGTGGGGCAGCATTGGCTGCACAGTTGGAAGCACTCGTGCAACACCGGCAGACGAGGGTTGGGTAGATGACGGAAGCAACACGCCTTTGGGGTGGCCGGTTCGCAGACGGCCCGGCGGACGCGATGGCTGCACTCAGTCGCTCGGTGCAGTTCGATTGGCGGTTGGCGCCCTACGACCTCGTGCAGAGTCAGGCACATGCTCGGGTGCTGCATCGCGCGGGGTTGCTTTCCGACGACGAATGCATGCGCATGCTCGAGGGACTGCAGTCCCTGGCACGTGACGTCGACAATGGGTCCTTTGTCGCAATCGACAGCGATGAGGATGTGCATTCAGCACTTGAGCGTGGTCTGCTCGAGCGGCTCGGCAACGAACTCGGCGGCAAGCTCCGTGCCGGCCGCAGTCGCAACGACCAGGTTGCCACTGACTTCCGGCTCTACATGCGTGACGCAGCGAAGGCGATGTCGAATGCCGTCCTCGATCTTGCGGAGGCAATTGCACTGCAGGCCGAGGCGCACGCGGATGTGGCGGCGCCGGGTTTCACGCATCTCCAACATGCCCAACCGGTGTCCTTCGGGCATGAACTCGCGAAGCATGCGCACGCGCTCATGCGCGATGTCACCCGCTTCGCCGATTGGGACGAGCGCAACGCATTCTCACCGATGGGCGCGGGTGCACTGGCGGGTTCGTCACTCGCGCTTGACCCGATCGCCGTCGCGCATGAACTCGGATTCCGCGGAGCGCTGCCGAACTCCATCGACGCCACGTCGGACCGCGATTTCGTTGCAGAGTTCCTCTTCGCATGCACGATGACAGCGGTGCACCTCTCGCGTTTGGGCGAGGAGATCTGTCTGTGGGCATCGCGCGAATTCGGTTGGGCCACACTCGACGATCGCTACTCGACGGGGTCGAGCATCATGCCCCAGAAGAAGAACCCGGACATCGCTGAACTTTCGCGCGGCAAGGCGGGCCGGCTCATCGGCAACCTGACCGGGCTGCTCGCGACGCTCAAAGGACTGCCCTTCGGGTACAACCGTGATCTCCAGGAAGACAAGGAGCCGGTGTTCGACACCGTCGACACCCTGCTGCTCGTGCTGCCGGCGATGACGGGCTCGGTGACGACGCTCGTGTTCAACAAGGAGCGCATGACGTCATCTGCGCCGGAGGGGTTCGCGCTCGCCACCGATATCGCCGAATGGCTGGTGCGGGAGAAGGTGCCATTCCGCGTCGCACACGAAGTTGCTGGGGCGTGCGTGCGATACGCGGAATCCCACGGCATCGAACTGTGGGACCTCACCGACGAGCAGTTGGCCAGCATCTCCGAGCACCTCAACCACAAGGTGCATGCGGTGCTCACCACACGCGGCTCGCTGGAGTCCCGGCAGTCGTTCGGTGGAACCGCTCCGATCCGGGTCAAGGAGCAGATCGCCCAACTCAAACTCGATATCGCCGCCGAACGTGCCCAGCTGCGGAAATGACAGAATGACGCCATGAATCGCACTTCCGTACTCGACGATCTGGTCCAACGCGACCTTGTCGCGAGTGCTACCGATCTCGGTGCATTGCGCGAGGACCTTGCGAAGGCGTCGATCACGATGTACTGCGGGTTCGATCCCACGGCACCGTCCTTGCACATGGGCAACCTCGCGCAGATCGTCACGATGATGCGGTTCCAGCAAGCCGGCCACAAGCCGCTCGCACTCGTCGGCGGATCCACCGGTCTCATCGGCGACCCCCGGATGACCGGGGAGCGCGCCATGAACGCCGTCGACGTGGTCCGCGATTGGGAAGCGAAGATCAAGGCACAGCTTGAGCACTTCTTCGACTTCAGCGGGGAGTACGCGTGCCGCATGGTGAACAACTTCGATTGGACGAAGGATGTCACCGCCATTGATTTCCTCCGGGACATCGGCAAGCACTTCAGCGTCAATCGGATGCTCGATCGCGAAGCCGTGTCGGCCCGACTCAACAGCACCGGCATCTCGTACACCGAGTTCTCGTACCAACTCCTGCAGGCGTTCGACTTCCTCGAGCTCTACCGCCGGTACGACTGCGTGTTGCAGACCGGTGGTTCGGACCAATGGGGCAACATCACCGCCGGCACCGACCTCATCCGCCGCATCGAGGGTGTCACCGTCCATGCCCTCACGACACCGCTCATCACGAAGGCCGACGGCACGAAGTTCGGCAAGACAGAGTCGGGCACCGTCTGGCTGTCCCCGGAACTCACGAGTCCCTACGCCTTCTTCCAGTTCTGGCTGAATTCCGACGACCGGGACCTGCCGCAACTGCTCAACACCTTCAGTCTCCGCCCCTACGCAGAGGTCGCGCAGCTCCTCGTGGCGGCGACGGAGCGCCCGCACGCCCGGGAGGCCCAACGGGCACTGGCCCGGGAGGTCACCACCCTGGTCCACGGCGCAGAGGCGACCGCTCAGGCAGAGGCCGCGGCCGCCGCCCTGTTCGGGGGCGGCGATCTCCTCGCAATCAACGCCGAGACCCTGGCCGCAGCCCTCGCTGAAGCCGGATTGCACACGATCCCGCGGGGCAGCCTCGTCGACGGCGCGCTTCCGAGTGCGGCGGATCTGCTCGTCGCGACCGGCTTGAGCAAGTCGAAGGGTGAGGCACGCCGAACGGTTGCCGAAGGCGGCATCAGCGTGAACAACAACAAGGTCGAAGACGCCGACGCTGCCATCGACGAAAACCTGTTGATCCACAAGCGTTTTCTGGTGATCCGACGTGGTAAGAAGAATTTCGGCGGCGTCGAAGTCGTTGCATGATGCAGGTCACAAGCGTGTGATTTGACCCTCTGTAAAGGGGCGCGTATCGTTCCCCCTCGTTGCCCGAACGAGAGCAATGGACCGGACGGAACCTGTCGTCCGAGGCCAGTCTCAGTGGCAGTGAATCGGTAGGAATCCGAAGTCGGAAACGACACACGATTTCTGCTTGGTCATGAGGAACTTCGCGATTTGACTCGCTGAAAAGCCTTCATTACCGTTGGACAGTCGCCCTAACGACCGTCGCCCAAGAAATTGGGTGATGGCTTAGTGCGCGCCCGCACCTTGAGAACTCAACAGCGAGCCAAGAATCGACGCCGAATCGTCGTTTCCTTCGGGATTCGACACACATTTCGGCGATTGATTAAAGCACTACAGCTTTAAGTCAATTCGCCAGATCAAACACAATCCTTAACGGAGAGTTTGATCCTGGCTCAGGACGAATGCTGGCGGCGTGCTTAACACATGCAAGTCGAACGGTGAAGGAGAGCTTGCTCTCTGGATCAGTGGCGAACGGGTGAGTAACACGTGGGTAACCTGCCCCTCACTTCGGAATAACCATCCGAAAGGATGGCTAATACCGGATACGAGACCTGGAGGCATCTCCGGGTTTGGAAAGTTTTTCGGTGAGGGATGGACCCGCGGCCTATCAGCTTGTTGGTGAGGTAATGGCTCACCAAGGCGAAGACGGGTAGCCGGCCTGAGAGGGCGACCGGCCACACTGGGACTGAGATACGGCCCAGACTCCTACGGGAGGCAGCAGTGGGGAATATTGCACAATGGGCGCAAGCCTGATGCAGCGACGCCGCGTGAGGGATGAAGGCCTTCGGGTTGTAAACCTCTTTCAGTAGGGACGAAGCGCAAGTGACGGTACCTACAGAAGAAGCACCGGCTAACTACGTGCCAGCAGCCGCGGTAATACGTAGGGTGCAAGCATTGTCCGGATTTATTGGGCGTAAAGAGCTCGTAGGCGGCCTGACACGTCGGATGTGAAAACACGCAACTTAACTGCGTGCCTGCATTCGATACGGTCAAGCTAGAGGATGGCAGGGGAAACTGGAATTCCTGGTGTAGCGGTGGAATGCGCAGATATCAGGAGGAACACCGGTGGCGAAGGCGGGTTTCTGGGCCATTACTGACGCTGAGGAGCGAAAGCGTGGGGAGCAAACAGGATTAGATACCCTGGTAGTCCACGCCGTAAACGATGGGCACTAGATGTAGGGAGCATTCCACGCTCTCTGTGTCGCAGCTAACGCATTAAGTGCCCCGCCTGGGGAGTACGGCCGCAAGGCTAAAACTCAAAGGAATTGACGGGGGCCCGCACAAGCGGCGGAGCATGCGG
The DNA here is from genome assembly GCA_963978265.1 of uncultured bacterium. GTDB lineage: Bacteria > Actinomycetota > Actinomycetes > S36-B12 > UBA5976 > JAKALQ01. Next base: position 16,362 of record CAXBQV010000029.1, read on the forward strand.
CTTAATTCGATGCAACGCGAAGAACCTTACCTAGGCTTGACATATAGAGAAATCCCTGCGAGATCAGGGGTCCGCAAGGGCTCTATACAGGTGGTGCATGGTTGTCGTCAGCTCGTGTCGTGAGATGTTGGGTTAAGTCCCGCAACGAGCGC
>CAXBQV010000030.1:0-16371 GCA_963978265.1 uncultured bacterium
TTACAAATTTCTTCAAATTCTTCACGGTTATAAGCAATACCACCACCTGATCCACCCATCGTGAATGATGGACGAATAATGACTGGGTAACCAGCACCACCTGTTTCAGCAGCAATTTGTTGCTGAACTGCATGAGCCTCTTCCATTGAATGAGCAATGCCAGACTTGGCAGAGCCCAAACCAATCTTGGTCATAGCCTCTTTAAATTTTTGACGATCTTCCGCTTTATCAATCGCTTCTGGAGATGCTCCAATAAGTTCACAACCATACTTCTTTAAAACCCCATGGCGATGCAAATCCAAAGCACAGTTCAAGGCAGTTTGACCACCCATTGTTGGCAAAATGGCATCTGGTTTTTCTTTCGCAATAATGCGCTCAACTACTTCCCAGGTAATCGGCTCAATGTAAGTAACATCAGCCATCTCCGGATCTGTCATGATGGTCGCAGGGTTACTATTAACCAAAATAACCTTATAACCTTCTGATCTCAAAGCTTTACAAGCTTGAGCGCCAGAATAGTCAAATTAGCAGGCCTGTCCAATGACGATCGGACCGGATCCGATGACGAGCACACTCGTGATGTCTGTACGACGTGGCATCAGCGCTGCTCCCCCGCCATGAGATCGACGAAGCGATCGAAGAGGTTGGCTGCATCGTGTGGACCTGCCGCCGCCTCCGGGTGGTACTGCACGCTGAATGCGCGCACATCGAGTGCACGTAGTCCCTCGACAACGTTGTCATTGAGGCACACATGCGACACCTCGACGCGACCGAACGCGGTGTCCGCAACTTGATCGAGCGGCGCATCGACAGCGAAGCCGTGGTTGTGCGCGGTGATGTCGACTCGACCGGTAGCCCGGTCCTGCACCGGCTGGTTCACACCACGGTGCCCGTACTTGAGTTTGTAGGTACCGAACCCGAGTGCGCGTCCGAGGATCTGGTTACCGAAGCAGATGCCGAAGAACGGGCGGTCTGCAGCGAGTACCGCTTTCGCGAGTTCGGTTGCGTGCGCCGCGGTCGACGGATCGCCGGGCCCGTTGGAGAAGAAGACGCCGTCGATGCCGCGCTCCAACAGCTCATCGGCGGTGACGGAGGCCGGCAGTACATGCACTTCGATGCCGCGTTCCGCCATCCGCACCGGTGTCATGCGTTTGATGCCGAGGTCGAGCGCTGCGATCGTGAACCGCTTCCCTCCTTTTGGACTCACCACATATGCAGACTTCGTCGTGACGTCGTCCACGTAGTTGGCACCGAGCATTGACGGCGACGCCTGCACCTTCGCAACGAGCTCCTCGACCGTCGCGTTCGCGGCTTCGCCGGTGAAGAGTCCGACGCGCATCGCGCCCCGCTCGCGCAGATGGCGGGTGATGGCTCGGGTGTCGATGCCGGCCACACCGACGACACCATGATTGCGAAGTTCGTCGTCAAGCGACCGCCGTGACCGCCAATTCGATGCGATCGGCGAAGGATCGCGGACCACGTACCCGTTGACCCAGATCCGATCCGACTCCGGATCCTCGTCGTTCGCGCCGGTGTTGCCGATGTGGGGCGCCGTCATTACGACGACCTGCCCCCGGTACGACGGGTCGGTGAGTGTCTCCTGGTAACCGGTCATGCCGGTGTTGAACACGGCTTCGCCGAACGCGACGCCGTCGGCGCCGAAGCCTTCCCCGCGGAACGTGCGACCATCCTCGAGTACGAAGAGCGCGGGTGTACGGGTCACGAGGAGACCTCCGTCGTCGACAGCGCAGCGAGTGCCGCAATGTGGTCGGCGGTGCTGGGGAACCGCATGCCGAATTCGAGTAGTTCGCCACCGAGGGTGAACGTGACGACGACGATGCCGCCGGTGCCGTAGGCGCGGCCGGCAATGCCGCTGTCCGCACGTGCGGCGATGACATCACCGGTCGGAATGCCGAAGGACGTCGATCCGGGACGCGTGACATTGATGCCGCGAGTCGTCACCGCAATGCTCGCATCCGACCGAACGCCGAGTGTGTGCGCATTCACGCGCTGCAACCACTGGCCTGCCAGGGTGGTGCCGAGGAACCGGCCGCACCAGGGTCCGCTGACAACCGGCGCGTCGAGCAGGTCGTGAGGCCGTGCGATGTGCGCAGCCCGTGCCTCCGATCGGCGCCATCCGCGGAGCATGAGCAGATAGGTCGTGGCTATCCCGGCGACGATCAGCAGCGTGAGCAATGTGCGTTGCATCAGACGAGTTTCCCCTCGAGCACGGTGGCCCTGCCACGCAGGAACGTGGCGACCACTTTGCCACGCATCGCGCGTGCAGCGTAGGGAGTGTTGCGCGATTTCGATGCGAGTTGCATGGGATCCACTATCCAACGCGCATTCGCATCGACAATCGTGAGGTTCGCGGGTGCACCGACGGCGATCGCTTGCCCATGATCGGCGACACGACCGATGCGTGCAGGGTTCACCGACATCCGGTCGGCGACTTGTCGCCAGGTCAGGCGGTTGGTGTCGACCATCGTCTCGATGACGACCGAGAGCGCGGTTTCGAGGCCGAGCATGCCCATGGCGGCCGCCGCCCACTCGCAGTCCTTGTCCTCGTGCGGGTGCGGCGCGTGATCGGTGGCGACGATGTCGATGGTGCCGTCCTCCAATCCCGCGCGGACAGCGTCAACGTCGGCTGCCGTGCGCAGCGGCGGGTTCACCTTGTACACCGGGTCATAGGTTTCGGCGAGATCGTCGGTGAGCACCAGGTGGTGCGGGGTGACCTCTGCAGTGACGTGGATGCCACGCGATTTCGCCCAGCGCACGATCTCCACCGAACCGGCGGTCGAGAGATGACACACATGCAGGCGTGAGCCGACGTGCTCGGCGAGCAGCACGTCGCGCGCGATGATCGCTTCTTCCGCGACTGCCGGCCAGCCGGCGAGTCCGAGCCGCGCACTGACGATGCCCTCGTTCATCTGCGCATGCTCGGTGAGGCGCGGCTCCTGGGCATGCTGCGCAATGACGCCGTCGAACGCTTTCACGTATTCCAGCGCCCGTCGCATGAGCAACGCGTCGGACACGCACTTGCCGTCGTCGGAGAACACCCGAACCTTCGCAGCGGAATCCGCCATCGCGCCGAGTTCCGCGAGTTGCTGTCCCGCAAGTCCCCGCGTGACGGCACCGACCGGTCGGACGTCGCAGTAGCCGGCGTCGAGTCCTGCCCGCCAAACAAGTTCGACGTCACCCGCCGTATCCGCAACCGGATTCGTATTGGCCATGGCGTGCACAGCGGTGTATCCGCCGAGTGCCGCGGCACGCGAACCGGTGAGGATCGTCTCGGCATCCTCGCGTCCGGGTTCGCGCAGGTGGGTGTGCAGGTCCACGAGCCCGGGAAGGAGCACTTCGCCGTTGAACTGGTGCACGGTATCTCCCGTGCCCGATCCCACACCGGTGATGTCAGAGATGACGCCGTCAGTCACGACGATGTCGGCAGCGGATTCTCCGTAGGGCGCGACATTTCGCAGGACGATCCTCGACATCAGATACCACCGATCCCTGATTCGGCTCCGCCGAGGAGCAAATACATGACGGCCATGCGCACACTCACGCCGTTGGCAACCTGCTCGACGATGACCGAGCGAGCACTGTCGGCCACATCTGCTGCGATTTCCATGCCGCGGTTCATCGGCCCGGGGTGCATGACGATCGTCTGCGGCTGCAGCAGATGCATGCGCGCAGCGTCCAGGCCGTAGCGCCTCGAGTACTCGTTGGAACTCGGGAAGAACGCCGCATTCATACGCTCGAGTTGGACTCGGAGCATCATCACGGCATCGGCATTCACGATCGCCTCATCGAGGTCGTACGAGACGGCACACGGCCAGTGTTCCACTCCGACCGGAAGGAGCGTGGGCGGTGCACACAGCGTGACATGCGCGCCGAGCGTGTGCAGCAGCAGGACGTTGCTGCGCGCAACACGCGAGTGCAGGACGTCGCCGACGATCGTGACCCGTGCCCCTACGAGATCTCCACTGCCATCGCGCAGGTGTTGCCGCAGCGTGTAGGCATCGAGGAGCGCCTGTGTGGGATGTTCGTGCGTTCCGTCGCCGGCATTGATGACGGTGCTCTCGATCCAGCCTGCGGTTGCCAGTCGATGTGGTGCGCCACTGGCGCCGTGCCGGATGACGACCGCATCGGCACCCATCGCCTGCAGTGTGAGCGCGGTGTCCTTGAGGCTCTCGCCCTTGGAGACACTCGATCCCTTCGCCGAGAAATTGATGACGTCGGCGGAGAGCCGCTTGGCTGCCGCTTCGAATGAGATACGCGTTCTCGTGCTGTCCTCGAAAAAGAGGTTGACGATCGTGCGACCACGCAGCGTCGGCAACTTCTTCACCGGACGATCGGCAACCATCGCGAGTTCTGCGGCGGTGTCGAGAATGAGGAGCGCGTCGTCGCGCGTGAGATCCGCAGTGGAGAGCAGGTGCTTCATTCGGACGCCTCGCCCATGAGGACGCAGTCCTCAGCGTCATGTTCCGTCAGGTGCACCCGAACCGTTTCGCGTTGCGACGTCGGCAGGTTCTTCCCGACGTAGTCGGCGCGAATCGGGAGTTCGCGGTGGCCGCGATCGACCAGGACCGCGAGCTGCACCGCGCGCGGCCGGCCAATATCACCGAGCGCGTCGAGCGCCGCCCGCACACTGCGTCCGCTGTAGAGCACGTCGTCAATGAGGATGACGAGTTTGCCGTCGATGCCGCCACTCGGGATCTCGGTGGGCAGCAGTGCGCGCGCCTTCCGTAGACGGAGGTCGTCGCGGTACATCGTGATATCGAGGGAGCCAATCGGAATCTCGCGTCCTTGGATCGCTGCGAGTCGTTGGCCGATTCGTCGGGCGAGGGCAACGCCGCGGGTCGGGATTCCGAGAAGCACGACATCAGGAGCGCTCTTAGTGCGCTCGTCGATCTCGTGCGCAATGCGCGTCAGGGCGCGAGCAACGTCGGCAGTCTCGAGGACCGCCCGCATCGGTGATGCGTCGGACATTGTCTGCGACCTCCTTTCCCGCCTCACTGGACGGCCCTTAAAGGATGTCTGGTGTACCCAACCTTAGTGGATCGGGGACTAGGCCTTGCCGTGGCCCATCGTGTGGACACGCAGACCGTTCGTGCTCCCCGGAACGCCCGGCGGCACACCGGCCACGATCACGATCTTCTCCCCGATCAGCGCCCGGCCGCTGGCGAGGAGGGCGGCCTCGAGTTGTTCCACCATGTCGTCGGTGTGTCGCACCGGCGGCACGAGGAAGGTCTCGATACCCCAGACGAGCGCAAGCAGCGACCGCACCCGTGGATTGGGAGTGAACGCGAGCAACGGGGTGGCTTTCCGATGCCGCGCGAGGGCTCGCGCGGATCGACCGGTTTCCGTGAATGCCGCAAGGTAGCGGGCCTTGAGCGCAGCGCCGATCTCAGTTGCCGCCCACGTGAGCACCAGCCCCGTGTCGGCCTCCTCCTGGTACGGGAGTGCCGGCAACGAACCGAGCGCATGCTCTTCCATGTGTTCGATGATCCGCGACATCGTCTGCACTGCGAGGAACGGATGGTCTCCGACGCTCGTCTCGCCCGACAGCATGAGTGCATCGGCCCCGTCGAGGACGGCGTTTGCGACGTCGGACGCCTCGGCGCGAGTGGGGCGTGACGCTCGCTCCATCGAATCGAGCATCTGGGTGGCGACGATGACCGGCTTGCCGGCGATCCGCGCCTTGATGATGCACTGCTTCTGCACCAGCGGCACTTCCTCCAGCGGGAGTTCGACGCCGAGGTCGCCACGGGCGACCATGATCGCGTCGAAGGTGTCCACGATTTCCTGCAGGTTGGCAACCGCCTGCGGCTTCTCGATCTTGGCGATGACGGGAACGACCACGCCTTCTTCATCCATGATGCGACGCACGTCGTCATAGTCGGCCGCATTGCGAACGAAGGACAGCGCGATCATGTCGACGCCGATGCGCAGCGCCCAGCGAAGGTCTTCCTCGTCCTTGTCGCTGAGTGCGGGCACGCTCACTGCTACACCCGGGAGATTGATCCCCTTGTTGCTCGACAGCGCCGTGCCTTCGAGGATCTCGCACACGACGTCCGTGTCGGTGACGCTGAGCGCCTTCATGGCCACGCGACCGTCGTCGATGAGGATGCGGTCGCCCGCCTTCACGTCACCGGGCAACCCTTTGTAGGTGGTCGAGGCTCTGGTCGCCGTGCCATCGACGTCAGCGGTGGTGATGGTGAACTTATCGCCGGGCTTCACCTCGACCTTGCCGGCGGAGAACTTCCCGAGGCGGATCTTGGGACCCTGCAGATCGGCGAGGATGCCGACTGCGTGTCCCGACTCGTCCGATGCCTTGCGCACATTGGTGTAACGGATCGCCTGCTCCTCGTGCGAACCATGCGACATGTTGAGACGCGCGACATTCATGCCGGATGCGACGAGCGCACGGACCGAGTCAAGGCTTTCCGTTGCAGGACCGAGGGTGCACACGATTTTGGCGCGACGCACTGGGACTCTTCTCTCTTCGGGGATGGATGCAGCCTAGTTCAGACGGAGATTGACCGGGCGGTAGGCACGATCGGCGCCGGAAGCGCGGTGTGACCCATGAGGTAACGATCGACGGCTGCTGCCGCAGAGCGACCTTCGGCAATCGCCCACACGATAAGCGATTGGCCGCGACCTGCATCACCCGCAACGAACACGCCATCGACATTCGTTGCGAATTCAGCATTGCGCGCGATGTTGCCGCGATTGTCGAGTTCGACGCCGAGCTGATCCACGAGCCCACCGGGTTCGACTCCGGTGAATCCCATTGCGAGGAAGACGAAGTCCGCCGGGATCTCGCGTCGGCTGTTCGGCACTTCCTCGAAGCGACCCTTTTCGAACGTCACATCCGAGATCACGAGTGCGCGAAGGCGGCCGTCGTCATGCTTGAGGAATTCCTGTGTCTGCACCGCGTAGACGCGTTCGCCACCCTCTTCGTGTGCCGACGTCACCTTGTACAACATCGGGAATGTCGGCCACGGTTGGGACGATGAACGCTCCTCGTTCGGACGCGGCATGATCTCGAGTTGCGTGACGGATGCAGCGCCCTGCCGGTGTGACGTGCCGAGGCAGTCAGCACCCGTATCGCCGCCGCCGATGATGACGACGTGCTTGCCACCGACATGGATCGGCGGCTGCGCATAGTCGCCGTGGGTGTAGCGGTTCGCCTGCGGCAGGAACTCCATCGCCTGGTGCACGCCGATTGCGTCGCGACCAGGAATCGGCAGGTCACGCGCAGCGGTTGCACCGACGGTGAGCACCACCGCGTCGTATCGCGCCTTGAGTTCTGCGGCGTTCACATCGTGCCCGACGTCGACGCCGGCGCGGAACCGGACGCCTTCCTGCTCCATCTGCTGCAGCCGGCGGTCGAGGAACTGCTTCTCCATCTTGAACTCGGGTATGCCGTAACGCAGGAGTCCACCGATGCGATCCGCACGTTCGTACACGGCAACGGTGTGGCCGGCACGCGCCAACTGCTGTGCAGCTGCGAGGCCGGCCGGGCCGGAACCGATGACGGCGACCGTCTTGCCCGAGAGCCGGTCCGGGGCCTTCGCTTCGATCCAACCACTCTCCCACGCCTTCTCGACGATGGTGACCTCGATCTGCTTGATCGCGACCGGATCCTGATTGATGCCGAGGACGCAGGCGGCTTCACACGGCGCGGGACAGAGCCGGCCCGTGAACTCCGGGAAATTGTTTGTTGCATGCAGCCGCTCTGACGCCGTCTTCCAGTCATCACGCCAGGCGAGGTCGTTCCACTCGGGGATGATGTTGCCGAGCGGGCACTGACTGTGGCAGAACGGAATTCCGCAGTCCATGCAACGGCTCGCCTGCGTCTTGAGGGTGCCGAGCGGGAAGTCCTCGTACACCTCTCGCCAGTCCTGCAATCGCAGGGCCACCGGACGGCGGGTCGGGTTTTCGCGTCCTGCCGTGAGGAATCCGCGCGGATCAGCCATGGGTCGCCTCCATGATCGCGGCCAGCTCATCGCGGCCTTCTGCACGTGCGCGTGACGATGCCTCGAGCACACGTTTGTAGTCGCGCGGCATCACCTTCAAGAAGCGGCCGACGCTGCTGCTCCAGTCTGCGAGCAGGGCCTCGGCGACCGCTGACCCGGTCTCCTCCGCATGCTCGCGCACAAGCCCGTGCAGTTCCTCGCGATCCGCGTCACCGAGCGGTTCGACGTCGACCATTTCGCTGTTCACCCGCGACACGTTGAGGTCGAGGATGTAGGCAACGCCACCGGACATGCCGGCGGCGACGTTGCGTCCGGTCGGACCGAGAATCACGACACGTCCACCTGTCATGTACTCGAGGGCATGGTCACCGACACCTTCGACGACGACGGCTGCACCGGAGTTCCGGACGCAGCAACGTTCTCCGACGGTGCCGCGCGCGAAGATCTGACCACTGGTGGCGCCATACGCGAGCACATTGCCGGCGATGACGTTGTGTTCCGCGACGAATCCGGCATCCCGTGCAGGTCGCACCACGATCCGGCCGCCGGACAGTCCCTTGCCCAAGTAGTCGTTGGTGTCCCCCTCGAGCCGCATCGTGATGCCGGCGGGGAGGAACGCACCGAAGGACTGACCGGCTGACCCCGTGAAGGTGAGGTCGATCGTGCCGGCAGGAAGTCCTGCACCACCGAAACGACGCGTCACCTCTGAGCCGAGCATGGTGCCGACGGTTCGGTTCACGTTGCGCACCGGAAGTTGCGCACGCACCGGCTCGCGCTGCTCGAGTGCCGGTTTGGCGATGGCGATGAGTTGGTTGTCCAGCGCTCGTTCGAGACCGTGGTCCTGCGCAACCGTCTTCCGACGTGCCCCGTCGACGTGCGGATTGTGGAAGATCGGGCTGAGATCGAGCGAGGATGCCTTCCAGTGGTTGATGGCGTCCTGCACATCGAGCAGGTCCACCCGACCGATGGCCTCGTCGAGTGATCGAAGGCCGAGCGCAGCAAGATGTTCGCGCACTTCCTCGGCGATGTACTGGAAGAAGGTCTCGACGAATTCGGGTTTACCGGTGAAGCGTTCGCGCAGCACCGGGTTCTGGGTTGCCACGCCCACCGGACAGGTGTCGAGATGACAGACGCGCATCATGATGCAGCCGCTCACGACGAGCGGAGCGGTGGCGAACCCGTACTCCTCCGCACCGAGCAGTGCGGCGATGATGACGTCACGTCCGGTCTTCAACTGGCCGTCGGTCTGCACGACGACGCGGTCGCGAAGCCCGTTGAGCAGCAGCGTCTGCTGCGTCTCGGCCAGTCCGAGCTCCCAGGGTCCGCCGGCATGCTTGAGCGAGGTCAACGGCGAGGCGCCGGTTCCACCATCGTGGCCCGAGATGAGGATGACGTCGGCATGTGCCTTTGAGACACCTGCCGCAACGGTGCCGACGCCGACCTCCGCAACGAGCTTCACATGGACCCGCGCGCGTGGATTCGAGTTCTTGAGATCGTGGATGAGCTGCGCAAGATCCTCGATCGAATAGATGTCGTGGTGCGGTGGAGGCGAGATGAGGCCGACGCCGGGTGTCGAGTGCCGTGTCTTCGCCACCCACGGATAGACCTTGTGACCGGGCAGCTGTCCGCCTTCACCGGGCTTCGCGCCTTGCGCCATCTTGATCTGGATGTCGTCGGCGTTGACGAGGTACTCGCTGGTGACGCCGAAACGCCCGGAGGCCACCTGCTTGATGGCGGAACGCTTCGAGTCGCCGTTCGGGAGCGGCTGGTAACGCTCGGGATCCTCGCCGCCCTCACCGGTGTTGGACTTGCCGCCCAATCGGTTCATGGCAATGGCGAGCGTCTCGTGGGCTTCCTTCGAGATGGACCCGTACGACATTGCACCGGTCGAGAAACGCTTGACGATGCTCTCGACGGATTCCACTTCATGCACGTCGATCGGCTGGCGATCAGGAGTGAGTTTGAACAGACCGCGCAAGGTCATCAAGCGCTCTGACTGCTCGTCGATTCGAGCCGTGTACTGCTTGAAGACGTCGTAGCGCTGGCTGCGCGTCGAATGCTGCAGCTTGAACACCGTCTCCGGGTCGAACAGGTGCGGTTCGCCCTCGCGACGCCACTGGTACTCGCCGCCGATTTCCAGCGGTCGATGCGGTGCGGCGACGCCGTTCACCGGGTACGCCTTCGCGTGGCGCATCGCCACTTCCTTGGCGATCACGTCGAGGCCGACGCCGCCGAGTTTCGAGGTGGTACCGGTGAAGTACCGGTCGATGACGTCCTGCGAGAGTCCGACGCATTCGAAGATCTGCGCACCGCGGTACGACCCGACGGTGGAGACGCCCATCTTGCTCATCACCTTGAGGACGCCCTTGCCGAGCGCCTTGATGAGGTTGCGCACCGCCTTCTCCGGTGCAATGCCGGCGATCGCACCCTGGCGAACCATGTTCTCGACGGTTTCAAGGGCGAGGTACGGGTTGATCGCGGCAGCGCCGTACCCGATGAGGAGTGCCACATGGTGCACTTCGCGGACGTCACCCGCTTCGACGAGCAGACCGACCATCGTGCGCGTGCGTGTACGGACGAGGTGGTGATGCACGGCACTCGTGAGCAGCAGCGACGGGATCGGTGCCAGGTCCGCATCCGAGTCGCGGTCCGACAAGATGATGAAGCGCTTGCCCTGCCGGATGAGTGCGTCGACTTCGCGGCAGATCTCATCGAGGCGACGACCGAGCGCGTCTCCGCCGCCACCGACGTTGTACAGGCCCTTGATCTTGGCAGCGGCGAAGCCGGGAACATCACCGTCGGCGTTGATGTACTGGATCTTCGCGAGGTCGTCGTTGTCGATCACAGGGAATGGCAGCAGCACCTGCCGGCAGTGCTCCGGCGTCTCCTCGAGCAAGTTGCCTTCGGGGCCGATGCAGGTCTGCAGCGACGTGACGATCTCTTCACGGATCGCATCGAGCGGCGGATTCGTCACCTGCGCGAACAACTGTGCGAAGTAATCGAAAATCAGCCGCGAACGGGACGACAAGGCCGCAATCGGCGAGTCGGTGCCCATGGACCCGATGGGTTCGGCACCGGTCTTTGCCATCGGCGCGAGCAAGACCCGCAGTTCCTCTTCGGTGTAGCCGAACGTGCGCTGACGCCGCGTCACCGACGCACCGGTGTGCACGATGTGCTCGCGCTCCGGAAGTGCGTCGAGGTGGATGACACCGTTGCGCAACCACTCCGCGTACGGCTGACGGGTGGCGAGATCGGCCTTGATCTCATCGTCCTCGATGATCCGGTGCTGCGCGGTGTCGACGAGGAACATGCGGCCCGGCTGCAGGCGGCCTTTGCGCACGATCTTCGACTGGTCGATGTCGAGAACGCCGGTTTCCGACGCGAGGACGACGAGGCCGTCGTCGGTCACCCAGAACCGGCCGGGGCGCAGGCCGTTGCGGTCGAGCACCGACCCGATGACGGTGCCGTCCGTGAACGAGATGTTCGCCGGGCCGTCCCACGGTTCCATGAAGTTCGAGTGGAACTCGTAGAAGGCGCGCCGCGCCTCCTCCATCTCGGCATGGTTCTCCCACGCCTCCGGAATCATCATGAGCACAGCGTGCGGAAGTGAACGGCCGCCGAGGTGCAGCAGTTCGAGCACTTCGTCGAACGAGGCGGAGTCCGAGCCGCCGTCGGTGACGATCGGGAAGATGCGCGAGAGATCGCCGAATGCATCACTCGTCAACATGGCTTCGCGTGCGCGCATCCAGTTGCGGTTGCCCTTCACGGTGTTGATCTCGCCGTTGTGTGCGATGAGTCGGTAAGGATGTGCAAGTGGCCACGACGGGAAGGTGTTCGTCGAGAACCGTGAATGCACGAGCGCGATCGCGGACTTCATGCGTGGATCGGTGAGGTCGAGGAAGGTGGTCTTCACCTGGGCGGTGGTGAGCATGCCCTTGTACACGAGTGTCCGGGACGACAGCGACGGGAAGTACACGGCGACGTCGTGTTCCGCACGCTTGCGCAGGCAGTACGCGAGCCGCTCGAGGTCGAGGCCGGTCGCTTTCGCGCCGTGCCCCTGGACGAACAGCATCTTCAGCGCCGGCATGACACCGAGCGCGGTCTTACCGATGCCGGTTGTGCTCACCGGCAGATCGCGCCATCCGAGCACGTCGAGTTGCTCTTCATGCGCAATGTGTTCGATGTGGTCGATGGCGGCCTCGGCGGCACCGGGATCGTTGGGCAGGAACGCGATACCGACGGCGTAGTGACCAACCGGCGGGAGTTGGAAGTCGACGACGGACCGCAAGAACTCGTCGGGAATCTGGATGAGGATCCCGGCCCCGTCACCGGAATCGGGCTCGGAACCCGCGGCGCCGCGATGCTCGAGATTCTCAAGCGCAGTGATCGCCTGTTCCACGATGGAGTGCGACGGAATGCCGGTGAGGGTGGCAACCCAAGCGACGCCGCATGCGTCGTGCTCGGCGCTGCGGTCGTACAACCCTTGCGGGGTGGGCATCGCCTGCTGGAAATGCTGGAGACCCATGACTACTCCTGTCGTGCCTGCGGTGGATCAGCAGGGACGACGTTGGCCCAGCGGCAGGAGCGTAGCAGCCGTCAGTCGCCGTGGACACGGCGGGCACGCACCATCCACGCCGCCGACAGGCCCACGACGATGGCGGTGACCTGATTCAGACGAAGGCCGAGGATGTGGTGCGCCTCGTCGATCCGGAGCGATTCGACGCCGAACCGCACGAGGCAGTAGCTCGCCACGTACAGCGCGAACACCTGGCCGTTGCGGAGCCGGTACCGACGTTCAGCCCACATGATGCCGACGGCGATCGCGACGCAACCGATGAGTTCATAGAGGAACGTCGGGTGGTACAACCCGATCGCGGCATAGCCGTTCGGGCGATGGGCGACGTCGATTTCGAGGGCCCACGGAAGTGTGGTCGGTCGGCCGAAGAGTTCCTGATTGAACCAATTGCCGATGCGTCCGATCGCCTGCGCGAGCACGATGCCGGGAGCAAGTGCGTCGGCGAACCGCGGGAAATCCAGTCCGTGCTTGCGGCACCCGTACAGCGCGCCTGCGAACCCGAGTGAGATCGCGCCCCAGATGCCGAGGCCGCCGTCCCAGATGCGCAGCGCTGCAAGCACACCCCGGCCCTCGGAACCGAAGTACAGCTGCCAGTCGGTGATGATGTGGTAGATCCGTCCACCGATGATGCCGGCCGGAACCGCCCACATGGCGACGTCGGCAACATCCTCGCGCCGGAAACCCTGCGCTTGCCAACGCCTGCCACCGAGCCAGACTGCGACCACGATCCCGATGATGATCGAGAAGGCGTACCCGCGGATCGGGATCGGCCCCAGATGCCAGACGCCATGCGACGGACTGGGGATCGACGCCAGTGTCACTTCTTGTTCTGCGTGACGTAGTCGACGAACGCTGTCACGGACGCGAGCGCGGAATCCGGCACCTGCTTGCCGTCGAGTTCGATGTACGGGGTGCCCGGGATCTGGTTGTCACGGAACACCTGCGTGGCGTTGTCCGACCACCCGAGGTAGGTCCCCGCCTTCGCGCACGACTCGAACTTCGCCAGGGCGTCGCCCTCGAGCTTGGAAAGCGAGCCGAGTTTCAACAGTTGCTCATCGGTCCAGCCGGCGCCTTCCTGCTGTGGCTGGCTCGCATAGATGAGCCGGTGGTACGCCAGGCCTGCCCCCTGGTCGATGGCGCAACCGAGTGCATTGATCGCACGGCGCGATGCCTTCTTGCTCTGCGGCAGGTTGTCATCGAGGAATGCCGCCATCTGATACACGACATTCACGGTGCCATCGCTCGAGAGTTTCGCAACCGTTTCACCGTAGGCCGCCTCGAACTGCCCGCAGTACGGGCATTGCGGATCCTCGTAGATGGTGAGCGTGGACTTTGCGCTGTCGATCGGCGTGAGCGGCCATCCGTAGGTCTTGGAAAGCACGGATTGCGGAAGCGCGTTGTTCGGGTCCACGCTCGGCTGCCCCGACCGTGCACCGATGACGCCCGCCGCGATGATGCCGACGACAACCAATGCGACGACCACACTGCCGATGATCTTGATCCGCCTGTCGCGCGACTCCGCTTCGGCAGCCTGCGCCTTCACTGCTGCCGCCGCTTCACGACGCTTCGAACCGGAATCCATCATTTCTCCCTATCGCTGACGCACGCCTTCGGCGAGCGACTGTGCAAGTGCTGCCACCGCTTCGACGGCCGCAGCCTCGCTCTCTGCCTCAAGTACAGCACGCACGAACGCCGAGCCCACAATCACACCGTCGGCATACTCCGAAATTTGCGAAGCCTGAACAGCGGTGGAGACTCCGAGTCCGACTGCGACAGGTCGATCGGTCACCGACCGAGTGCGTTGGACGAGGATCCGTGCGGCGTCGGTGATCGCTGTGCGCTCCCCCGTGACACCCATGAGCGATGCTGCGTAGACGAAACCGGTGGTGGCGTCGGCCACGATCTTCAAACGTTCGGGGGTCGAGGACGGAGCGACGAGGAACACGCGGGCGATGTCTGCGGCGTCTGTTGCGCTGGCCCACTCCGCGGCTTCTTCCGGTGTGAGGTCCGGGTTGATCACCCCGACGCCGCCCGCTGCTGCGAGTTCGTCGGCGAACTTGGCAACACCGAAACGTTCGATCGGATTCCAGTACGACATGACGAGTGTCGGCGCCCCGGTTTCGGCAACGGTCCGTACGACGTCGAGTACATCGGTGATGCGCACTCCGTTTACGAGCGCTTGCTCAACGGCTCGTTGAATGATGGGTCCGTCCATGAGCGGATCGGAGTACGGCAGTCCGACTTCGACGATGTCGACACCGCCGCTGACCATTGCCCGGATGATCCGCTTCGACGCCTCCACCGTGGGGAAGCCGGCCGGGTAGTAGCCAATGAGCGCCGCACGATGTTCGGCGCGGGCTGTCGCGAATGCGGCATCGAGCGCGGTGCTCACACCTGCTCCTCGAGACCGAACCAGTGGGCAGCGGTTGCGACGTCCTTGTCGCCGCGCCCGGAGAGATTGACGAGGATGATCGCATCCGGACCAAGCCGATGGCCCAAGTGCAACGCACCTGCGAGTGCATGTGCACTCTCGATCGCGGGAATGATGCCCTCGGTTCGGCAGAGCAACGCGAACGCATCCATTGCCTGCACATCGGTAACGGCTTCGTACTGCGCACGGCCGATGTCCTTGAGGTAGGAGTGTTCCGGTCCGACGCTCGGGTAGTCGAGACCTGCACTGATCGAGTGCGATTCGATGGTCTGGCCGTCGGGATCCTGCAACAGGTAGGAACGCGCACCATGGAGCACGCCGGGCTCGCCACCGGTGAGGCACGCAGCATGTCGGCCGGTCTCGATCCCGTCGCCACCGGCTTCGAATCCCCACAACTGCACCGACAGATCGTCGATGAATGGGTGGAAGATGCCGATGGCATTGCTTCCGCCGCCGACGCAGGCGGCGACGGCGTCGGGCAGTCGGCCGGTCGCCTCCAGGATCTGTTCGCGGGCTTCGATGCCGATGATGCGATGGAAGTCGCGCACCATCTCGGGGAACGGATGGGCACCAGCAACGGTTCCCAATAGGTAGTGCGTGTGGTCGACGTTCGTGACCCAGTCGCGCATCGCTTCGTTGATCGCGTCCTTGAGCGTACGGCTGCCTGCGGTCACAGGTACGACTTCGGCACCGAGGAGTTTCATGCGCGCCACGTTCAGGGCCTGCCGCTTGGTGTCCTCCTCGCCCATGTACACCACGCACTCAAGGCCGAGGAGCGCTGCCGCGGTTGCAGTGGCGACACCGTGCTGACCTGCACCGGTTTCCGCGATCACGCGGCGTTTGCCCATGCGCTTCGTGAGGAGCGCCTGTCCGAGGACGTTATTGATCTTGTGCGAACCGGTGTGATTGAGGTCCTCGCGCTTGAGGAACACCCGCGCACCGTTCGCATGCTCCGAGAATCGCTTCGCCTCCGTCAGTGGCGATGGACGGCCGGAGTAGGTGCTGTGCAGGTGCGCGAGTTCGGCGAGGAAAGCGGGATCGACCTTCGCCTTGCGATACGCCTCGTCGAGTTCTTCGAACGCCGCCATGAGCGCTTCGGGCACGAAGCGTCCGCCGAATTTGCCGAAGTGTCCGCGGGCATCAGGTAATGACATGACTACCGCTCATGATGGATCGCCGGATGCGCGCCGGCGGTGACGAGGGAATGGACGGCTGCCTGTGGATCGTCGCCGACCACCAGCGATTCTCCGACGAGCACTGCATCGGCCCCGGCCTTTGCATAGTCGAGCAGGTCTTGCGGTCCGCGCACACCGGACTCGGCGATCTTCGCGATGTGATCGGGAATCACGGGTGCAACCTGCGCGAACTGGTCACGGTGGACT
>CAXBQV010000031.1:0-16100 GCA_963978265.1 uncultured bacterium
GTCTTCGAGATAGATCCCGTGCGTTCCTCGCCAGGTGGAGTAGTTGAGGAACCAGATGGCCATGCCGACGACCTCGCCACCGACTTCCGCCACGTGTGCATAGAGCGCCGGCCGTCCTGACGGCGTGTCACCACCATCGAACAGTGCACGTGCGAGTTGGTCGGGAGTCGCAAGCACGGCATCGGGTGCACGCTCGTACACGGCAAGATCGACGATGAATTGGTGCATGCGTTGCACGTCGGCCGGCTGCGCAGGGCGAATGATCACGGCGCGCGCCTTCGCGACGATGGCGCCAGTGCACACCCAAGTGCGACGAGCGATGCGATCACAATCCCGGCTGCAACCGGCTTCGACCCGTCCCCGGAGAACAGCGGTTGGGCGACCACCAGACCAAACGCCTGGATGAGGAGGAACGGTGTGCGCGCTGCGGCACGACCGGTCGCAAACCAGTACGTCACGCCGAACACGAGCAGTGCGAACACGAGGTAGAGCGCGACGAGCACGCCGGGTGCGAGGTCACTGCCCTTGATACCCGTGGTCGTGGACCGCGCCTCGAAGGAGACGAGTGCGAGCGCATACGTCGCAAGTGCGATCCCCTCCGCTGCGCCGATGAGCGCGGCAATGCGCACTGTGCGGGGCTGGGAACCGATGGCGGACACGCGCACACAGTAGCGGCGTACCCTTCTCCGGTGTCCACGTTGCTCGTCGTCAATCCGCAGGCGACGTCTGCGGTCGACTGGGTGCCCAGCGTCATTGCGCAGGCCTTCGGCACGCTCGGCGATGTCGACGTCGTCGGGACGGCATACCGCGGTCATGCGCGCGAACTCGCAGCGCATGCGCGCCAACGCGGCGTCGAGCGCGTCATCGCATTCGGTGGCGACGGCACCCTCAACGAGGTCGTCAACGGATTGCTCGACGGCGACGGGCCGGTGCCGGCGTTGGCCGTGATTCCGGGCGGACACACCAATGTCGTCGCGCGTTCGATTGGACTCTCGACGGATCCGGTCGAGGCGACGGCCCAATTGCTCGAGAGTGCGAAGGCATCGCATGTCGAGGAGTGCAATGTCGGCGTGGCGAATGACCGGCATTTCGTGTTCTCGGCCGGGCTCGGCGTCGACGCCCAGGTGTTGCGACGTGTCGAGGAGCAGCGCGCGCAAGGTGTGAAGGCGTCGATTCCGGTGTATGTCGCATCGGCGCTGCTGCAGTTCGCATTCGCGTCACCGCTGGGCAAACCGCAGATGCGCATCACGTTGGCCGACGGCGCAACGATCGACAACGTGTACACCGCGATCGTGCAGAACCTCAATCCGTGGACGTACATCGGCAACACACCGCTCACGTTCGCCCCAGATGCGACCCCGGAGAACGGGCTATCGGTCTACGGCATCCGGTCGCTTGATCCGGTGTCCTTGGCCTCGGTGCTCGGGCGGGCGGCACTCAAACCCGAGTGGTTGGACAATGGTCGGGCGGCGCACGACCTCACGGAATTCGCCGTGACCGCCCAAACCCCCCTGCCGTTCCAGGTGGACGGCGACGTCGTCGGGGAGACCGGCGAGGTGCGGTTCCGGCTTGCGAATCGGGCAATTCGCCTGCTCACCCCCGTGGGATAACCGACATTTTCGTTACCTAAATGTGACGTAAAGCACCTGACCATTCGTCGAAACTTCAACCGGAACCCTTCACAACCCTCGACTGACCTGTCACCCTTGCTGTGCAGCCCACGCCTCACAAGGGAATGGGCTGTCTCATTGGGACGTTACGGCTTGTGCGCACCGCACCGGCCCACTTCCCCAAGGCCGCACCCGGGCCGCACCCAAGGAGGACCGCAATGGATTGGCGTCACACGGCTGCTTGCCGCGACGAAGACCCCGAGCTGTTCTTCCCTATCGGAAATACGGGTCCCGCACTGCTCCAAATCGAGGAAGCGAAGGCTGTCTGCCGTCGCTGCCCGGTGGTCGAGACCTGCCTCGCCTGGGCCCTCGAGTCCGGCCAGGACGCGGGCGTATGGGGCGGCCTGTCGGAAGACGAGCGTCGCGCCCTCAAGCGTCGCAATCAGCGCGCCCGCGCTGCCATGCGCGCCCTCTGACCCCTACGCGGGTATATCGATCGTTGCGCGGGTTCCTCCGCGCGGTCCTTTCGTGATCGCCAACTGACCGCGAAGTTCACCGCTCACCAGTGACCGCACAATGGACAGACCCAACCCCTCGGGTGCGCCTTCCGGTCCGCGACCGTCGTCGTCGACGTGGATGAGCAGTCGTTCGGCGCGCGATGCGGACAAAAGGACGGTGCCCGGCGTCTCGCGGCCACCGAGTCCGTGCTCGACCGCGTTGCCGATGAGTTCTGCAAGCGCCATCGCCAGCGGCGTCGCGCGCTCGGCTTCAAGGGTCCCGACGCCGCCCTGTCGCTGGATCACGCCTTCCCCCGTCGCCATATCGCGCGACATCGAGATGATGCGATCGATGACTTCATCGAAATCCACGAGCGCACCCGGTTCGTGCGCGAGTGACTCGTGCACAACCGCAATCGCGCCGACGCGGCGAACCGCTTCTTCGAGTTCCATCCTCACTTCGTCGGAGGTGGATCTGCGGGCCTGCAACCGGAGCAGGGATGCGACGGTTTGCAGGTTGTTCTTCACCCGGTGATGGATCTCGCGGATCGTCGCATCCTTGGTGAGCAATGCCTTCTCACGTCGTCGGAGATCACTGACGTCGCGCAGGAGCACAACGGCGCCGTCGCCTTGACCGTTGCGGACCAACGGAATGCTCCGCAATGTCACGACCGCAGACCGGTGCTCGACTTCCGCGCCGCCGGCCACCTTGCCACCGGCAACCGCGACCAGTGCATCGTTGGAGGCGCCGGTCTTCTGCGTGAGCCGCGACAGCGTCTTCGCGAGGTTCTGGCCGGTGATCTCCTGTGCGATACCGAGCCGATGGCACGCCGACTGCGCATTCGGTGAGGCATAGGTGACGACGCCCTGTGCATCGATACGGAAGCAGCCGTCGCCGACCCGGGGCGGGCTGCCGGTGATCGTCGCGTCCTCACCGATGGGGAATTCGCCGGTGCGCATCATGTCGGCGAGGGCGTCGAACGCATCGAGGTACATGCGCTCGAGTGCGCCGTCCGCACGCGCCTCGACGCTCGAGTGTCGCTGGATAACGCCGACGAGTTTGCCCGCATGCATCACCGGGAATGCTTCGTCGCCTCGCGGCACGCGTGGTCGATCGTCGCGGCGATCGGTCACCGGCAGTCGCGATGCCGCGGCGCGATCGAGGATCGCAATCCGGCCGCGCGCGGAGAATTGGCCGACGATGTCCTCGGGCATGCGTGTTGGGCCGGTCGTCGGACGCACCTGTGCTGCTGCGACGAATCCACCGTCGTTCCACGTCGGCAACCACAGCACGAGGTCCGCAAAACCCAGATCGGCAAGCAGTGTCCATTCGGATGCGAGCGCCTGCAGATGCGCGATCGCAGCCTCACCGAGGTCGGTGCGGTCGCGTGCAATGTCGCCGATGCTCGCCATGGCGCGAGCGTAAGCGTTTGGTGCGGAAACCTGCGAAATCCGTTGCTCGCCAACGGCCGTGTGGAACAGTCATCAACATGGACGTCCGCGCAGACATGGTCGCGAACGTGCTCCACGTGGGCACCTCGGTGGGTGCCGTCGTCCGCGCGGGCGACACCCTGCTCATGCTCGAATCCATGAAGATGGAGATCCCCGTGCTGGCCGAGGCCGACGCGGTGGTGCGCGAGATCCGGGTGGCCGCCGGGGACGTCGTGCAGGAGGGTGACCTCCTCATCGTGCTGGATTAGCCCACCTCTCACTGGGTCACTAAACTCGGCATCCTGCAGGCTTCAGGCTTGCGAACCCGATGGAGATTTCATGAGCAAGCGTGCGCGCAAGAAGCGTGATCGCAAGAAGAAGGCCGCTAACCACGGCAAGCGACCCCGCGCCTAAACAGCAGAACCCAGCCGACTGGCTGGGTTCTTTGTTTCAGTCGATGGATCGTCGGGTTTCCTCGACCGTGATCGTGATCGAGCCGGTTCTGATCTCGGTGATCCGCTTCTCGATGCGCTGGCGCAATTGCATCGGTGCTTGCGTGCCGCAGGACCGTGCCACCAACTTCTTCATGAGGATCGCGAACGCCAACTGTGCACGGCACGGCGGACACTCACGGAAATGCTGTTCGAGCAGTTCGACGTCGTGCTGCGTCAGTTCCCGATCCAGGAACTCGTCGAGATGTGCGTCGACCTCGTGGCACGGGGTCTCGTGCGGATTGCCACAACTCATGAGCGCACCTCCCCTGCAGGGAGCAGGCCGAGTTCGCGCGCATGTTCGGCGAGGTCCTCGCGCAGACGCTTACGGCCACGATGGATGCGCGACATCACGGTTCCGGTGGGCGTTCCCATGATCTCCGCGATCTCCGCGTAGGAGAAGCCTTCGACGTCGGCGAGATACACCGCCGTCCGGAACTCCTCCGGCAGCGCCTTCAACGCGTCGAGCACATCGCCGTCGGGAAGGTTGTCGAGGACGAGATCTTCAGCGGAGGGCAGCGCAGTACGCGCCTCGGACTCGAGTCGCGAGACCTGCCATTCCTCGAGTTCGTCGGTCGACGTCTTCAACGGTTCGCGACGCGCTTTGCGGTAACCGGAGATGAACGAGTTCTGCATGATGCGGAACAGCCACGCCTTGAGGTTGGTGCCCTCTTGGAACTGATGGAACGCCGCGAACGCCTTCACCATCGTGTCCTGGACGAGGTCCTCGGCTTCGGTCGGGTTCGCCGTCAGGCGCATCGCGCCGGCGTAGAGGGCGTCGAGGTACTGCAGGGCGTCGCGTTCGAATCGCGCGTCGCGTTCAGCGTCGGTCTCCGTCCGCGGAGCACGGCTGCCATCGGTATCCATCGGCCACGAGCCTACGCCGTGATCCACCGAGCCTTCCCACAGTTGGCTCTCGAGGGCGCGCGTGAGCTCGGCTTTGGACTTGCTCGTCTTCCGCCCGACCATGCGACTCCCCTCCGGTGGATCAAACGACCGGCTCGGGATGGGTATTCCCTAGTCGAAGAGGCCGATCTGCTCCGCGGTCGGGGCCTCGAGCGGGGCGATGAGGTGGGGGCCGTCATTGCGGACCTGGCTGACGAGGCGGGAGACCTTCCAAGCCTGCACCGTGCCGGGCGACGCCGGATGCAGCAATGACTGCAGATCCACGGCGTTGGACGACGGGTCCAGCCACCAGTCGTAGTCCTTGCGCTCGATGAGCACCGGCATCCGGTCGTGCACGTGCGCGAGGTCCTCGTTGTTGTCCGTCGTGATGACCGCACAGGTGTGCATGACGTTGCGCGGATCAGTCGGATCCGCGTTGGCAGGAACCCAGCGTTCGTAGATGCCGGCAACACCGGCGATGCCATCGGTGCGCGACACGTACCACGGCTGCTTCTCGGTGCCCGACCACTCATACCAACCGTTCATCGGGATGAGGCAACGACGTTTCATGTAGGCCTGTTTGTACGACGGCTTCTCCGTGATGGTTTCGCATCGCGCGTTGATGAGGCGCGCGGCACCGGACGGATCGCGACTCCACGGCGGAACCAAACCCCAATGCACGACTCGCAGTCGACGTTCATCGCCATGTGCATCGACGATGTAGGTCGGCTGTGTCGGTGCGATGTTGTAGCTGGCGGGCAATCGATGTGCCTCGACGTCAGTGACCTCGAACAGGGTCTGCAGCTCCTGGACATCCCGGGTTGCCGCATATCGACCACACATGCGCTCATCGTGCCACCGATAGCCTTAGCCCATGACGGCGGACCTCTGGTCGGCGCCTTTGGCCGACGCACCCATCACGGGTGTGGTCGTCGTCCCCGGCTCCAAGTCCGCCACGAACCGCGCCCTCGTTCTGTCCGCATTGGCCGACGGTCCGAGCCGGATACGCAGGCCCTTGCACGCGCGGGACACGCAGTTGATGGCGAACGCACTGCGCGCACTCGGTGCACATATCGACGAAATCGAGACAGCGGCCGGCATCGATTGGGCGGTCACTCCGGGGGAGCTGCGTGGACCAGCCACGATCGACTGCGGGCTCGCCGGCACCGTCATGCGTTTCGTCCCCGCAGTTGCGGCACTTGCACGCGGCGACGTCAGCTTCGACGGTGACGAACGTGCGCGCGTCCGTCCGATGCGGGCCACCATCGATGCACTGCGGTCACTCGGTGTTGATGTCGATGACAATGGCGCAGGTGCGCTTCCGTTCACCGTCCACGGTAGCGGCGCGGTTGCCGTCGAGCATGTGGTCGTCGATGCATCGGCGTCGAGTCAGTTCGTGTCCGCGCTGCTTCTTGTCGCGGCCCAGTTCGAGAACGGCTGCATCATCGAACATCGCGGCCCCGCAATCCCGTCCATGCCGCATCTCGCGATGAGTGTGCACATGTTGCGCGAGCGCGGTGTGCAGGTGGACGTCGACGTCGAAGATCCGAGCAATGCCCGATGGACGGTGCATGCCGGTGCGATCCACGGCCTCGACGCGGTCATCGAACCGGACCTGTCGAATGCGGCACCGTTCATGGCCGCCGCGATGGTCACGCGCGGTCGGGTCACGATTCCGGATTGGCCAAGGACCACGACCCAACCCGGCGATCGACTGCGCGGACTCTTCACCGCCATGGGCGGATCCGTCGAGCTCTCGTCGGTCGGGTGCACGGTCACGGGGCCGTCCGAGCTCCGCGGCATCGACGTGGATCTGCGCGACGAAGGCGAACTCACACCGGTCGTGGCGGCGGTGTGTGCACTCGCGTCGACCCCATCGCGGATTCGCGGCATCGCCCACCTCCGCGGGCACGAAACGGATCGGCTTGCCGCCCTCGCAACGGAGATCAATCGGATCGGCGGCCGCGCAACCGAAACCGACGACGGACTCGTCATCGAACCGTCGCACGAGCTCCACGGTGCCGTCATGCAGACCTACGACGACCACCGCATGGCAACGGCCGCTGCGGTGCTCGGCCTGCGGATTCCGGGCGTCGAGGTCGTCGACATCGCCACCACGGCGAAGACCCTGCCTGATTTCGATCACATGTGGCGCACGCTCGTTGCAGGACGCGCATGAGTCGTGCCCGCCGACAGCTCGACGAGGACGACGTCCGCGTCCGGCCCGGACGCAGCAAGTCGCGGCCACGCTCGAAGGACCGCCCGACATTCGACGACGCCGTCATTGCGATGGTGACGGCCGTCGATCGGGGACGGTTCACACTCGACGTCGACGGCACCAGCGTCTATGCCGTGAAGGCGCGCGAGCTCGGCCGGAAGGGCGTCGTCGTCGGTGACAACGTGTCGGTCGTCGGCGATGTCTCCGGGGCGACGGACACCATTGCCCGGATCATCCGCGTGAACGAACGCCAGCATTTCCTGCGACGCACGGCCGACGATACGGATCCGGTGGAGCGGGTCATCGTCGCAAACGCTGATCGTGTGGCGGTCGTGTCGGCGCTGGCCGATCCGGCACCGAGTACCGGCTTGATCGATCGCTGCCTTGTCGCCGCATTCGATGCCGGCTGCGAACCCCTCGTCATCTTCACCAAACATGATCTCGCGGACTCGGGCGAGATGGTGGCCCGCTACGAGGCACTTGATATCCCGGTCATGGTCGTGCAACGCGGCGACGACCTCGATGAACTCCGCGAACGTCTGCGTGACAGCGTGACTGTGTTCGTCGGCCACAGCGGCGTCGGGAAATCAACTCTCGTCAATGCGCTGGTTCCCGATGCGGAGCGCGCCACCGGCGATGTGAACGACGTCACCGGTCGCGGGCGGCACACATCGACTTCAGCCGTGGCACTCCCCCTGCCCGACGGTGGCTGGATCATCGACACCCCCGGCATCCGGTCGTTCGGATTGGCGCACATCGACACCGCGCGAATGCTCGAGCTGTTTCCCGATCTCGCCAATGGCACCACCGACTGCCCTCGCGGTTGCACGCACGATGAAGCCGATTGCGGACTGGACGCGTACGTCATGTCCGGCACAGCGGGACCAAGGGGGAAGGGCCGGCTCGAATCGATGCGCCGACTGCTACGGTCGATCAGGGAGACCACATGACCTACGCAGCAGACCTCGCACTTGCGCTCGCGATGGCGGACGAGGCCGACGCATTGTCGATGCGCCACTACCGCTCAAAGGACCTTGTCATCACCACCAAGCCCGACGCGACACCAGTCACGGAAGCCGATCAGGCCGTGGAACGATTGCTTCGCGAGACCCTGGAAACGCAACGCCCGCAGGATGCGATCGTCGGCGAGGAATACGGCGGCGACGGCGCACTCGCACCGGGTCGGCGCTGGATCGTCGATCCGATCGACGGAACGAAGAACTATCTCCGTGGCGTTCCCGTGTGGTCGACTCTCATCGCACTCGCTGTCGATGACGCCTATGTCGTCGGCGTGGTCAGTGCTCCTGCCATGGGCCGCCGCTGGTGGGCAGTCCAAGGTGGCGGTGCGTGGACACGCGAGGTCAACGGCGATGTGAACCAGATCCATGTCTCCGGAGTTGCGAACCTCGTCGATGCATCGTTCTCGTTCTCCGACGCCGTCGACTGGGATCGACACTCGACAACGCACGGGACGCTGCAGCGATTCGTCGACGCAACGTGGCGGCAACGTGCCTACGGCGACTTCCTGTCACACATGCTTGTGGCCGAGGGTGCCGTCGACATCAGTGCGGAACCCACGCTCGCTGCATGGGATATGGCCGCACTCATCCCGATCATCGAAGAGGCCGGCGGCAGGGCAACCGGTTTCCCCGGTGGCGATCCGCTGGTGCAGACGAGTCTCGTGTGCACCAACCGACTCCTGCACGATCACGCGCTCGGCCTCATCCTGCAGTAGCGAGTACCGCCTCGTCCCGAGGCGGTACAGACCTGAGGCGCGTGTGCAACGATGCACGCATGTGCCACAGCGACGACGGCCGACCACCCGCTCCACCCGTTATCGGCGAACTCGGACAGCACGGCGACCTCGCGCTCACCGCCGACGACGGAAATGTGTTCGATGCGTACGAAGCGCATCCCGCAGCACCGTCACGCCGAGGCATCGTGATCCTGCCCGACAACCGCGGGATGCATGCCTACTACAAGGACCTTGCCAAGCGATTTGCGGAAACTGGCTTCCACGCGGTGACCTTCGACTACTACGCACGCACCGCGGGACGCGGCGACCGATCGGAGGCGTTCGATTACGTCCCTCACTGGAAACAGGCACAGAAGAATCCCAACGGCGTCGACGCCGATGTCCGTGCGAGTGCGGCACACCTTCGCGCGGCCGGCGTGAACGTCGTGTTCACCGTCGGCTTCTGCTTCGGCGGCGGCATGTCGTGGCGGCAGTCCGCGATGCTCGACGGCGTGGCCGGCTGCATCGGCTTCTACGGTCTTGCGAACGGCGTACTCCCGGTGCGGGACCAATTGCGAGCACCGCTGCTCATGTTGCTCGGTTGCGAGGATCCGATCGTCAATCCCGCTGATTTCGACGTCCTCCTCAGCGACCTCGCATCAAACGGACTCGCGTCAACTCGGCATGTGTACCCGGGTGCTCCGCATTCCTTCTTCGACCGTACGTACGCAGAGCACGGCGATGAATGCGCAGATGCATGGCACCGCATCCTCGAGTTCACCGATGCGATCGCGCCACGGTGATTTCCCTGTGTGATCAAGGCGATTTGCTGCGCGTAGCAACCGATCAGTACACTCACACCTGCAACCGACGCGGGGTGGAGCAGCTCGGTAGCTCGCCGGGCTCATAACCCGGAGGTCACAGGTTCAAATCCTGTCCCCGCTACTACATGAAACAGGGCCCTTTCCGGGGGCCCTGTTTCATTTCATCGGTTTCGAGTCAGGATGCTGTGGCCGGAAGCGACGCCACGAATGCGTCGAGTTCGGTCTTCTCGATCTGCGCGACCTCGGCATCCGTCGGGAAACTGCCACGGGCGACGTCGGAGCGGAATTCGGTGAGTGCACGAACGCGTTCAGCTTCAATCTGTCGGTGCATTGCCGCCAGGTCTGCATAGGCACGGGCGTGACGCGGCAGCCGATCACTTTCGCCGCAGATATCGCTGGTGAAGAGGAATTGCACATCTGCGTGCGGTCCTGAACCGAGCGAGATCGTTGCAAGTCCGGTGCGTGACTGGATCTCGCGCATCACGCCCGCGGGGATGAGTTCGCATTCCACCGCGAATGCACCGGCTTCCTCGAGCGCTCGGAACTTCTGCCACAGCTCGAGGGCCTCGGCAGCGGTGCGACCCACGGCACGCACCCCTCCGAACAGCGTGGACTTCTTCGGAACGAAGCCCAGATGCCCCATGACGGGGATGTCCTCATGTGCCAGGCGACGCACTCCGTCGAGGCCGCGCGCAGTGATGACGGCATCCGCGCCAGCGCTGAGTGCGGCGAGCGCGTCGCGCAGCAGGTCGTCGACTGTGACCGCACCCGAGAAATCGATGGCGGCGGTCAGAAAGACACGTTGCGAACCCGCACGCACTGCAGGAACGAAGTCCGACATGCAGACCACCATCTCGACACCAGCTGCCTCCGCTGCAGCAGCCTCTGCGGGCGTCGATGCAGTCACCTGGGCGAGCTGCCTCCCTTGTGACTTCAGCGCCATGATGTCCGCGACGGTTACCGTGCGGACGGCCTCGCGGCCGTTGTAGTCGAGGATGCGTGGCATAGATGCTCCTGGGCGAGTACGGATCGCTCACGCTACTGCTCGGGGAGGATGTGAGGCCACCGAGGGCATACGTCTTCAAGGGCGGCTCACGTTTGCATGGTCAGGAGATTCGTCGCTTCTTCGGCACTCCGCTTCGGCCTGCAGGTCGCAGGACGCCAACCTGGGCTCATTAGATATTGGTCCACGCAAATGCACTCAGCTGTGCGCGAAAGCAGGAGGGCCGGATTGCGGCATATCTCCGCAATCCGGCCCTCCATTACTTCCCTACTTGAGTGCAGCCAAAACCTTCGTCAAACTTGTCGAAAGCCGCTTGATCTGCGAGTTCAGGCTCTCAGTCATTGATGCGATCGATAGACGAAGCGTTGCGAGTGCCGCTTCGAGTGCTTGGACACTTGCTGTGACCTGAGAATTCCGTTCGACGGAGAAGGAAAACGGCAAGGTCAGTTTCCGTACCGAAGCGCCCAACACTGGGTATGCGTTCAATGTGAGGCTCATCGTCACCTTGCCAGACGTATCCGGCGCGTAGAAGACCACTGAGCCCTCACCAACACCGAACGTCACGTCCTGGGTCAACTCTGTGCTGAGCCCGACCGGAATATCCCATGTGTCGATGATCCTGTAGAGGCCCGGCGTAGTCGGGTTACCGGCGGCATCCTTGGCGGTGAATACCAGCTTCACCTTTTCCCCTACTTTGTATGTCGCCTTATCGGTGGCAACGCTGATGCTGGAGATGTTTGGAACAACCGCATCAAACTTTGCAGATCCGAGCTCCGTTCCATCGAGTCGCTTGAGAGTGAAGGTGACGGGACCTGACTTGGCAAAGTGCGAGCCAATGAAGCGAGTTCCCTTGTAGACGTACGTCCAGCAACCCCAGTCAGCAACCGCGGCGTCCGACACACTGCAGGCAATCTCCTCCGCAACATTGAGTTTGCCATTTGCGTCCTTTGCAACAATCGAAGCCAGGTGGTCGTTTTGCGAGTTCTGGGCACTCCAGAGACCCACCGCATTGCTCTTGCCATCGCCTGATGCCAAGAAGCCTGTCACTGCGGCGTCAGCGAAGTTGCCCGCGGGCAACTTCTCCTGATCAAGCGCAGCGGGATTCGCGAGGCCCACGGTGACGTCAATGGTCGCGACCGGCGGCTGGAACACGATCTGCTTCGTATCCACGACCGTACCGTCGATACTGACAGTGATCGTGGCTGTGGTTCTTCGCCCCGCCGAGGGCCTGCACTCGCTTGCCGTTCCTGGTGCCGTTCTCGTAGATGTAGCGCGCGATCGGCGTCGAGCCAACGAACGAGATCGCCTTCACATCCGGATGCTCGAGCAGGCCGTCGACGGCCTCCTTGTCACCGTGGATCACATTGAAGACGCCGTCTGGAAGCCCGGCTTCCTTCCACAGTTGGGCAACGAACATCGTCGCCGATGGATCCTTCTCACTGGGCTTCACAACGACCGTGTTGCCGGCTGCGATCGCAATCGGGAAGAACCACATTGGCACCATTGCCGGGAAGTTGAACGGCGAGATGATGCCGACCACGCCGAGCGCCTGCCGCACCGAATGCACGTCGACACCTGCCGACACCTGCTCGGAGAACGCGCCCTTGAAGAGGTGGCCGATGCCGCACGCGAATTCGACGACCTCCTGACCACGCGTGACTTCACCGGCCGCATCGCTCAGGACCTTGCCGTGCTCGGCCGTGATGATCGCCGCGAGCTCGTCCTTACGCGCATTGAGCAGTTCACGGAAGGCGAAGAGCACTTGCGTGCGCTTCGTAATCGACGCATCACGCCACGCGGGAAAGGCTGCCTTCGCAGCGGCCACTGCTTCGTCGAGCGTGGCGCGCGATGCAAAGTCCACCTTCGCCGTGACCTCGCCGGTCGCCGGGTTGTAGACGTCGCCGGTCCGAGCCGGTGTTCCGGTCCAGGTCGCTCCATTGATCCAGTGCGTGATGCGTGCAGTCATGCGACCGACGCTACTCCCCGACGATCTACCGCCCAAACGCCGGACTCGGCTGCGCGACGACCAGCAGGGTTCCCACGACAGACGCACGAAAAGCAAAGCGCCCGACCGAAGTCGGGCGCTTCACTTCGTTCTACTTGCGCTTCTTCGACCAGACGTCGAAGGCCACTGCGAAGAGCAGGATGAGGCCCTTGATGGCCATCTGCTTGTCGATGCCGACGGACAGCAGGTTCATGCCGTTGGCGAGAACGCCTTGGATCATGCCACCGACCATTGATCCGACAACGGTACCGATGCCACCGGTGACGGCCGCGCCGCCGATGAAGACCGACGAGATGGCATCGAGTTCGAAACCATCGCCCGCTTTCGGCACTGCCGAGTTCATACGCGCGGTGATGAGAATGCCTGAGAGGGCGGCAAGCGCTCCCATGTTCACGAACAGCCAGAAGTTCACCTTGCGAACGTTGATGCCCGAGAGGATTGCGGCATTCAGGTTGCCACCGATCGCGTAGATGTGACGGCCGAAGGTGGTCTTGTTCATGACCGTTGAGTAGATGAGGATCAAAGCAACGAGCACGATGAGCGTGAACGGAATACCGTTCGCCTCCGCGAGTTTGAAGCCGACGTAGCCCACCATGACCGCAAGTGCGGAAACTTTGAAGATGAACCAGGGGAACGGCTCGACTGCCTGCTCGTACTTGATACGACCGCGACGGATCGAGAACTGGTTCCACAGCAGCGCGAGGATGCCGATCACTGTAACGATCAGCGCCATGCCGTTGTACTGCTCGGGGATGCCGAGTGAGGAGCCGAGGCTGTTCCCCTTGTCGAGGAAGCCGTTGCCGATGGCGCGGAACTTGTCGTCGAACGGACCGATGTTCGTGTTCTGCAGCGTCATGAGCGCAAGGCCGCGGAAGAGCAGCATGCCGGCGAGCGTGACGATGAAGGCTGGGATGCCGATGTAAGCGACCCAGAAGCCCTGCCACACGCCGACGAGTGCGCCGACGAGGATTGCAGCGATGATGCCCGCCCACCACGGCAGCTGCGGCAGCCAACCCCAACCGTCTTGCTCGAGTGGACGCACGACGAAGATGCCGGCGATTGCACCGATGAAGCATGCGACCGAGCCGACCGACAGGTCGATGTGGCCGGCGATGATGATCATCACCATGCCGATGGCAAGCACCAGGATGTACCCGTTCTGGACGACCAGGTTCGAGAAGTTGTCGGGCGTGATGCTTGCAGCATTGGGCGTGGTTGCCGCGAAGAAGACAACGAGCACGAGCAGCGCGAGGAAGATGCCGTTCTGCCGAAGGTCGACGCCGGCAAGCGCTCCGCGGATCCGGCCCTTCACGGACTGATCGCTTACAGCCTGGTCAGACATTTACTTGCCCTTCTCGGTTGTCATGTACTTCATGAGGAGTTCGGGGTTGGCCTCGGCCCGCGTGGCTTCACCGGTAATGCAGCCTTCGGAGATGGCGTAGATGCGATCGCACATACCGAGCAACTCGGGGAGTTCGGAGGAGATCATGATGATCGCCTTTCCTTCGTCAGCGAGGCGATGCATGATCTCGTAGATCTCGTACTTGGCGCCGACGTCAATGCCGCGGGTTGGCTCGTCGAGGATCAACACTTCGGGCTTCACGTTGATCCACTTGCTCAGCACAACTTTCTGCTGATTCCCGCCCGAGAGCTTGCCGACGAGCGAGAGCACCGACGGCGACTTGATGTTCATGCTCTTGCGATACTGGCTGGCTATCTTGAATTCCTCGTTGTCATTGATGAGTCCACCTTCGACGAAGTCCTCAAGTGACGCCAACGTGATGTTGCGCTTCACATCGTCGATGAGATTGAGTCCGAACCGCTTGCGGTCCTCGGTGGCGTACGCAATGCCGTTCTTGATTGCCTCATGCACCGACTTGACCGAGATCTCCTTGCCGTGCAGGAAGACCTTGCCGCTGATGTTCTGGCCATAAGAATGACCGAAGAGCGATCTGGCGAATTCGGTGCGACCGGCGCCCATGATGCCCGCGAGGCCGACAATCTCACCTGCACGGACGGTGATGTTCACGTTGTCGACGATGCACCGAGTGTGATCGTCGGGGTGGTACGCCGTCCAGTTCTCGACACGGAGGATCTCGTCGCCGATCTTCGGTTGATGGTCCGGATAGCGATGGGTCATATCGCGACCCACCATGCCCTTGATGATGCGTTCCTGATCCACCTGGCCCGACTTCATGTCGAGGGTCTCGATGGTCTTGCCGTCACGGATGATCGTGGTGCTGTCAGCGATGTCGGCGATCTCATTGAGTTTGTGGGAGATGATGATCGAGGTGATGCCCTGGCCCTTGAGGTGGCGGAGCAACCCGAGCAGGTGTGCGGAGTCCTCGTCGTTCAACGCGGCCGTCGGCTCGTCGAGGATGAGCAGGCGTACCTGCTTCGAGAGCGCCTTCGCGATCTCGACGAGTTGCTGCTTGCCGACGCCGATGTCCTTGATCTTCGTCTGCGGGTCTTCCTTGAGACCGACGCGCGCCATGAGCAGTTGTGCCTGCTTGGCGGTCTCGTTCCAGTCGATGAGGCCGCGGCGGCGAATCTCGTTGCCGAGGAAGATGTTCTCGGCGATTGAAAGGTAGGGGCTGAGCGCAAGTTCTTGATGGATGATGACGATGCCCTTGTGCTCGCTGTCGCGGATCGTCTTGAACTCGCAGACTTCGCCTTCATAGACGATGTCGCCTTCATAGGAGCCGAAGGGCCAGACGCCGGAGAGCACTTTCATGAGGGTGGACTTGCCGGCGCCGTTCTCGCCGCAGATGGCGTGGATCTCGCCGCGCTCAACCGTCATCGTCACATCGTCGAGTGCGAGGACACCCGGGAACGTCTTGGTGATGCGTCGCATCTCCAGGATGTTGTTCGTCATGCCGTCATCCGTATCGAGTTGGTATTCGGTTGCGGTTGGTGGGGCGGTTGCCCGCCCCACCAACCGTGGAGTCAACGCTCGCGATTAGGCGAGGTCTGCTTCCTTGATGTAACCCGAGTCGATGAGCACCGACTTGTAGTTGTCGACCGTCACGATGTACGGAACGAGCAGGTAGGAAGGAACAACCTTCACACCGTTGTCGTACGTGGTCGTGTCATTGGTCTCCGGGGTCTCGCCCTTGAGGATGGCCTCGGCCATAGCAACAGCGACCTTCGCGAGTTCGCGAGTGTCCTTGAAGATGGTCGAGTACTGCTCGCCTGCGAGCATCGACTTCACCGAGAGGACTTCAGCATCCTGACCAGTGATGGTCGGGAGGTTGTCCTTGGTGTAGCCGGCGTCGGTGAGAGCAGCGATGATGCCGCGCGAGAGACCGTCGTACGGCGAGAGAACGCCGTTGACCTTGGCGCCCTTCGAGTACGAGCCGACGAGGATGTCTTCCATGCGCTTCTGGGCGACTGCGCCGTCC
>CAXBQV010000032.1:0-15844 GCA_963978265.1 uncultured bacterium
GAAGACCGGGATACCGAGCGCAGCCAGGCCGCTCCGCACGTCGGCCGCCTTCGTGGCGTCCGCCGACATGAGGACGAGGTCCGGCCTGTACGCAGCGATCGCCTCAGCGCTCGGCGTGAATGCACTGAGGTCCGTCTTCGGCGCGGCGGCCGGATAGTTCGAGAGACTGTCGACTGCGACGACCTGCTTGCCTGCACCGACTCCGAAGAGGATTTCGGTGCCTGCAGGTGAGAGCGAGACGATCCGCTTCGGCTGGGACTTGACGGTGGTGGTGAACCCGCCGGACTTCACCGTGACGGGGAACGGCTTCGCAGTTGCGGCAGTAGCCGGAGCCGTGACCGTTCCGATTGCGACGAACGCACTGATCAGGAGCGCAAAGCGCTTCAACATGAAAAATCTCCCTCATGTGCTGAGGGAGGAAAGAGGGCTTCGCTCTGCAGCAAGACCCTGACCTTCCTCCGAGGTCGGATGCTGAGGCGATGTAGCAGGCGGCCTGGCTTGTCATGTCGATGGCTTCGACATGCATCACAGTTGCGGGAACAGCGTCGGACTTGAACCGAACTTCGCTGCGTACAACGCCGTCGATCACCGAGGTGAGCGACTCGGCAAGGCTAACAGCGCGACTCCCCCTGCGGAACAACGGCGCCCCGCGGGGCGCCCTACGTTCACATACTGAAACGGGTGACTCACGGACCGTGCAGAATTCCCTCACGGACGCCGGGACTCCTGCAGACTTGGCACACAGAAGGGCGGGGCGATGGACGGCGTACTACACGCGGCGAATCAAGCCGCCCGCGACGCGCGCCGCCGGTGGACCTGGGCGGTCGAAGTCGGCATTGTCCTGTTTTGGAACTTCTCGTATGAGGCGCTGCGTTCCGCGACGCCCACTCGCAAGATCGCGGCGTTCGAGAACGCCGACGCAGTGGAAAGACTCGGCGCCGCCCTTCGCATCAACTGGGAACTCACGCTCAACCAACTGTTTCTCGATCACACCTGGCTCGCTGATTTCGCAAGCTACTGGTACCAACTCGCCCACGAGACCGTCACCGTTGCCACCCTTATTTGGCTCTGGCGGTCCCACGCGCGCGTCTATCGTCCACTTCGCAGCACGCTCGTCGGCATCAGCCTCATCAGCCTTGTCGCATACCGCTTCTATCCCCTGGCACCGCCGCGCTTCGCGCTCGATGGCGCCGTCGACACCATGCTCGCGCATCCGGTGCTCTTCGCGGGGTGGGACAGCATCACGGGACTCTCGAATCTGTACGCCGCGATGCCGAGCATTCACGTTGCATGGGCAGTGTGGTGTGCGCTGGCATGGAATGTGGCCGGCAGTGCGCCGTGGCGGCGCTGGCTCTGGGCGTACCCGGCGATCACCGCGCTCGCCGTCGTCGGCACTGCGAATCACTACGTGCTGGATGCCGTGGTCGGTGCGGTTGCGATTGCGGCGGGTTGGCAGGCGTCGCGTCGGATCTACGACCAACAGTCATTCCAGCACTTCCAGGCAAACGGTCGCGGCAATACCGTGCTGCCATGACAGAACGACAGAAGTACGACGTCGTGAAACGGATCGGGAATGCCGAGTTGCGCCAGTACCACCCGTGCGTGATGGCCGATGTCACTGTGAATGCCGACTACCGCTTCGCCGCGAACCTCGGTTTCCGCCCGCTTGTCACCTACATCTCACGAAGCAACATCGCCATGACCGCTCCCGTCGTGCAGGAGCAACGGGACACGCGTTCATGGGTCGTGTCATTCGTCATGCCTGACGGCATGCATCTCGCGGATCTCCCGACACCGGAGAACGCCGATGTGCGTCTGCGCCCCGTGCCGACGCAGTCGGCGGCTGCACTCGCATTCAGTGGCATTGCGACAGAGGACAAGTTGCGCGAGAAGGAAGCCGAGTTGCGGGCGATTCTGCAACGCGAGCAACTCGCAGCGACCGGTCCGCTGCGGCTGGCTCGCTTCGATCCGCCCTGGAAGCCGGGGTTCATGCGCCACAACGAAGTGATCATCCCGGTTTAGTGGGCGTTGGTGCCGGAACGATCAGCCTCGGGCTGCGTCGAACCCTCGCTGCAGGTCGGCCGTGATGTCCGCCAGATCTTCGATACCGATGCTGAGCCTTATGGTGCCGTCCGTGATCCCTGCTGCGGCGCGACCTTCCGCACCGAGTTGCATGTGCGTGGTCGAGGCCGGGTGTGTGACCAACGAGCGCACATCACCGATGTTCGTGACGTGACGGAACATCTGCAATCCCTCGACGAAGCGACGACCGGCGTCGAGTCCGCCACGGATCTCGAATGACATGAGCGAACCAGCACCCTTCGGCGCATAGCGCTGCTGGTTGCGATGCCAACGGGAACTCGGCAGGCCGCTGTACGCCACAGACGCCACCTGCGGATGCTGCTCCAGCCATTCGGCAACCGCCTGCGCGTTTGCAAGGTGCACCTGCATGCGGGGTGCCAGGGTCTCCAAACCCTGCGCAGTGAGCCATGCCGTGAACGGTGAAATCGATGAACCGAAATCGCGCAGCAACTGCGCGCGCGCCTTGATCACGAATGCGATGTTCCCGAACGGGGATTTCACGCCAAACTGCTCGGCGTACACGACGCCGTTGTAACTCGCGTCCGGTTGCGTGAATCCGGGGAAGCGATCCGGGTACTTCGCGAAGTCGAAGCTGCCTCCATCGACGATGGCGCCGGCGATGACGGTGCCATGACCTGCCAAGTACTTCGACACCGAATGCGTCACGACGTCCGCTCCGTAGTCGAAGGGGCGCGTGACATACGGCGTTGCGATCGTGTTGTCCACGACCCACGGCACACCTGCGTCGTGGGCGATATTCGCGATGCCTTCGATGTCGAGGCAGACGCCGAGTGGATTCGAGACTCCCTCACCGAAGAAGACTTTCGTGTTCGGCCGTACAGCTCGCTTCCACTCATCAAGGTCGTCGGGGTCGTCGACAAAGGTGGTTTCGACACCGAACTTCGGCAGCGTGAAGCGGAGCAGGTTGTGGATGCCGCCATAGATGTTGCGACTCGAAACCACGTGGTCGCCGGCTTCGGCAACGTTCATGATCGACATCGCAGTCGCCGCCATTCCTGATGCGACGAGCAATGCGCCGGTGCCGCCTTCGAGGACCGCCAAACGCTTCTCCACGGCTTCCTGTGTGGGATTGCTGATGCGGGTGTAGGAGTGGCCGAAGGCCTTGAGCGCGAAGATGTCCGCCGCCTGCGCAGTGTCATGGAACTGGTACGCGTTCGTCAGAAACAGGGGAAGTGTGATCGACCCGTTCGACGGATCCGGATCCTGCCCTGCGTGGATCTCGTTGGTGGAGAAACCCCATTCGTCGTGCACGTGCCGCCTCCTGATGTCGTTACCCAGCAGGCTACGCCCGACAGCAGGTCGGGCCAGGCGCGGCGAGGCCAACGAGCAGGCGTCAGCGCTCGTCGGATGAACGAATACGCTCGGCCCATGCCCGGACGCATTGCATTGGTCGGCAGCGGTGAGTACCTGCCCGTGATGCACGACGTCGAGGCGTGGCTGCTCGAGAACCGCCCGCCCGTGTTCGTCCAGCTCGCAACCGCTGCTGCACCCGAGGGCCAGTACTCACTCGACTACTGGCGGCAACTTGGCGCAGATGCAGCGCACAGGCTCGGCGTGGAGCAGGTCTTCGTCGACGTTCGCACGCCGGCCGACGCGGATGATCCGCGATTTGCCGCGATTATCCGCGGCGCTGGTGCCATCTATTTCTCAGGCGGCAATCCGACGTTCCTCGCGCGCACGTTGACGGGTAGCGCAGTGCTCGACGCCGTCATCACCGAATGGCGCGCAGGTGCCTCACTCGGCGGCTGCAGCGCGGGCGCGATGGCCATCGGTGGGTACATCCCGAACCTCCGCCATCCACGTGTCGGTGGCACAGACGGCTTCGGCATCGTGCCCAACGTTCGTGTGCTGCCGCACTTCGACCGCTATTCGAGTTGGATACCGAACTTCGCAGCACACCTGCTCGTCTCGGAGGCGCATCATGTCGTGGGCATCGACGAAGAGACGGCGCTCGTTGCCGAGGCGCAGCACCATGACGAGTGGGAGTTCCGCTCCTTCGGTCGGCAGAGCACGTGGCTGATCAGCGGCGAGGGCCCCCAGGCCATCAGCGACATCCGACTTCGTGTTGCACACGTAACCGGTCTCTGAACATCGGTCGGTCTCGTGTGCGTGGCGCAGCTATTTCGGCGCCCTGAACAGGAAGTCAGTACTAGCAATCTTCGGAAGCGCGATTGGTGTTGCGTACCGGTAGGCACCCGTCGGCGACATGGTTCCAATCAATTGTGTGCGCAATGCCTTCAACTTGTTCCGCTCCACTGTCGAGAGCGTGCGGCCAACTGACGCGAACGCCGTCGCATAGAGGTAACCGATCCGTCCATCGGCCACTCCATATCGGGTCATGAGTTGCGAGATGTCACCGACGGTCCCACCAGAGAGAGCCTTCCGTAGTTCCACCGCGACCGATCGACGTACCTGCACGATGTCATTCAGTGATGCACGTTGCGCGGCGACCAGCGCATTGATGGTCTTTGCATGCGTGGGCGTGAGTGCGGCGAGGAATGCCGCACCAAGATTCCCGGTGATCGTCGTGTCGATCCCGTAACCCGGGTTGCCGACTGCTGGCGCGTCCTTCAGATAGAAGGACCCGAAGTAGGTGCCATGTCGTTCAGGGCAGAAGTACACATCCGCAGTCACATCCCCCATGTACCAACTGAACATGTCACCGGCGTATGTCATCACCGCGACTTTCTCATCGCCTGAAAGGGCACGCAGCTCCGGTACCTCAGCCACGACCGGCCACGTCGACATGCCTTTGGCACGAAGCGGTTCGAGCCGTGCGCGTTGCGCTTCCGTGAGTCCAAAGAGTGCCGCCCCCATCACCTTCGCACGGGCGACCGACATGGCTCCGTCCAGCCGGTACAAGCTGGCCGACCATTGCTCGACAGACTTCTGGTTGAGACCAGTTGCCCCTTTCGGCAGGCTACGTGTCAACAGGCGGCGCGCAGCCGTCATGAAAGTGAAGCGCTTCATCGCATACGCGTTGATGTCACCCACCTGCTGCTTGGCCAACGCCGCAAGCGACGCCCGCTGTGTGGGCGTCAGGACGTCGAGCATGTAGAGCGATGCCCGCGTGAGGAAGTCGGTGTTGTGCCCCATTTCGCTTGGATCGTTGTCACGCAGGTATTGGAAGCCCCAGAAGTCGGCGACCTTGCCCGGCGGGAAGAACGAGTCGGAGCCGATGGTGCCGGTGAGAAAACCCAGGCCATCGAAGGCGATTGTGTTGAGTTGCGCATTGTCCGAGATCGCTTGTTCGATCGTGTAGGTGCCGGGGCCTTGATTCTGCGCCGCCGATGCTGGCGACGTCGATGCCATGACCGCGAGCGATGCGATGATGATGGTCAGGCGTGATGCGCGCATGACGTCTCCTTTCCAGAAACCGTCGCTCAGCTCGTCGTGGTGTACGACGTACGCACTGCGCCGGTTGAATTGATGAACTGCACCAGTGTCGAAGCACTACTGATGCTGAGTTTGAGATAGCCCGAACCGCCGACAAAATCGCCGTTCAGATAGCCGTAGGCGGCGACGGAACCGAGCTTGTCGCCGGGGTGACTCGGCTGTGGCAACGTTTGGTACACGATGCCGTCGAACACCTGCTTGCCGTAGAAGTGGTCGTGACCCTTGAACACGATCTCGACGCCGTACTTCTTCAGCAGACTGTGGATCGGCATTGCCCAACCCGGACGCTGCTTCGCGAAGTCGTCGGCGCCACCCGGGCTCTTGCCGCCCCACTCGTAGAGCCCGGCGACTTCAGCGCCGCCGCGACCCTGATCGCTGCCGCCGACCAAGTGGTGGATGCACACGTACTTGTGTGTGGCACTCGACGTCGACAGCGTGTGCTGCAGCCAGTCGTACTGCGTCTTCCCCAGCGTCCACTTCCATCCGTCGGTTCCTGGCTTGGTCTTGGTGTAGGTGAACGGGTCGAGAACGACGAACAGTGCATTGCCTTGCTCGATCGCGTAATAGTTCAATTCCTGCGTCTGCTTCGGGAAGTATTCCGCACGGTACGTGTGTCCCTGCAGCGGTTCCCATCCGGCTTCGCCATCGTGATTGCCCATGGCGAAGTAGAGCGGAATCGACGGATCGAGTTTGTCGTAGAAGCCCTTCATCAGCACGTACCGGGCACGGATGTTTGCATCGGTCTTCTGCTGCAACTTGTCGATCATGAAGATGTCACCGAGATCGATGAGGAACGACGCCTTGCTTGCATTGATCTGCGCGATGGTCGAAGAGAACACCGCTGCATCGGAGTTCTCGTCCATGTGTGGATCCGCCTCGATGGCAACAACGAGTGCATCGCCGGTGGACACCGGCTGGGTGCGTACCGACTTCACAGAACCGGCACTAAACGGCCCCGTTGACTTCGCTGCAAATCGAAGTCGGTAGAACACGGTCACACCGGTACGCAAACCGCTGACGGTGATCGCCTTGGTGCCCGATGCCGGGATGACCGCCACCGAAGTGTGCAGCGACAGCGACGTCTTCGAATACCCGTATTCGACGTATCCGTACACGCGCTGGTTGGTCGTGACGCGAAGCACACAGCTACTGCTGCATTGGCCTGCAGTGATCGAGATTTTCGCCGTCGCTGCAGTAGTCGGCTGCGCGAGCATCGCTGCACAGGCGGTGAGGACCACTGCGCCGAACCGGAAAGCGCGACGCATGTCAGGACCTCGGCTTCACGGTGTATGAGTGTGCGATCTGCAGGTTCTTGCGGTCGGCCGATTCGTCCTGTGGCCGCGCTGCCAGGAAGTACTGCACAGTGGCTCCCTTTCCGGTCACCGAGACCTTCACGTGCCCGCTGTTCGGCGCCTTCGTGCCCGACTTGTAAGCGTCAGCGTTGAAGGAAGTGAAGGAGTCGTCGGCCGGATTCGGCATCGACTGATAGACAACGC
This sequence comes from uncultured bacterium, assembly GCA_963978265.1. Classification (GTDB taxonomy): domain Bacteria; phylum Actinomycetota; class Actinomycetes; order S36-B12; family UBA5976; genus JAKALQ01. The sequence goes on from CAXBQV010000032.1 coordinate 6,996, forward strand.
CGTCGCGCTCCTGCTGCACATAGATGTGATCGTGGCCTTGGAAGAACACCGAGACGCCGTGCTTCACCATCAAGTCGTGGATCGGCGCCTCCCACGTAGGACGCATTTGGGCGAACGTGGCCTTCCCCTTCGGGTCCTGGCCACCCCATTCATAGAAGTACGACTGCTCGACGCCCCCGCGTCCAGTGCCCATCACGTGGTGAGCAAAGACGAAGATGTACTTGGCCTTCGTGGTTTCGAGTTGTCGCTTGAACCATGTGTACTGCGCGTCGCCCAGACCGATTTGCCAGAGGTCAGCGGTCTTGACGCCGCCCTTCTTGCTCGGCTTTGTCGATGTCGAGGGATCAGTGGCAACGTCAGTAGCCACAGCGCCGACAGTCGTTGCGACGTTGTCGACGGGCTGCTGTGAATGCCAGTACGGATCCAAGGTGATGAAGTGGGCATCACCCCAAGTCCATGCGTAGTAGTCGCGAGGTGAGCCGAGGTTGGCGATGTTCTCGGTGTCGACGGAGTAGAACCGGCCGTTGGCCGGGAGCGCAAAGTACTTGAGGCGCGACTGTCCTGCCATCACAGCTGGGCTGCTCGCGGTTCCGTCAAGCAGGTACGCGGCTGCTTGCTCGTGGTTGCCGTTCACGAGGAACACGGACGATCGTCGTCCGACGATGTCGAGGTAAAGCCGCTGACGCGCATACACCGCGTCAATATTCGATGCAGTTGCCTGATTCTTGTCGAGCAACGGATCGATGCTGAAGTCGTCTCCAAGCAGAATATGGAAGTCAGGACGTTGCGATGCGATGTTCGCGACGGTGCGCATGTACAACTCCGCATTGAACATATTGCCTGCGCGCTCGGGGTGAGAATCGCCTTGCACCGTGAACGAGAACGGGGTGCCCGGCTTACGTTGCAGCGCAACGCTGGATTCGGATTGTGCTGTGAAGGTGTTGTCAGTTGTCGCGAATCGCGTGCGGTAGTAGACCACTGAATTCGCCTTGAGTTTGCTCAGCTCGATCACGGCTGGCTCTTTGGCGGACACCGTCGTCACGGCGGACTTCGCCGTGTACTTCCCCGGCGCATAGCCGTACTCGACATACGCCTTGCCTGTGGCGGCCCCCAGGAGATTGATCGCAACGGTTGTGCCAGTCGGACGGCCCGGGATGCTGCCCAACACCGTGGCCGCTCGCGCTCGGACGGTGGATGGAAGTGCCTGCAGTGCTGCGAACACGGCGGACGCCCAGATGAATCGCCGACGGGTGATTTCGATCTCGCGCATGTGGGCGCCCCCAATCTCTTGAGGTCAGGCTACAAAGGAAAGATTTGCCCGGAATGTGAAAGTCTTTGGAATTGCATGGGATAGCCGTGCAATGCCCCACGGAATCCCAATGGCGAGGTCACAGACCAGAATCGGGACATGACTCGACAAGTGCTCGCGACCACGCTGCTTGAGGACGCGCATGTCCGTGTTACACGGTTCGACTTCGATTCCGGCGCGAGCACCGGACGGCATGTGCACGAGCACGACTACGTGATCGTCACCGTGACCGGGGGCGATTTCGTGATCACCCACCCTGATGGCTCCACAACTGACATGCAGCAGACTGTGGGTGCTGCCTACACTCGAACCAAGAGCACCGAACACGACGTCAGGTTCGTGGGCCCAGGCGCTGCGGCATTCATCGAGATCGAGCTGCTCGACGCATAGGCCCGACAGCCGGGTTAGCCCAATCCCACAGCTGCACATACGAAAGCCCTGGGAGTGGTGTCCCAGGGCCTTCAGTGGCAGGTCAAGGATTCGAACCTTGGAAGGCGTAAGCCGACGGATTTACAGTCCGCTCCCATTGGCCGCTCGGGCAACCTGCCGTGCCGCCCGAGGGCAGCGGGCTGAACCTTACCCGCCGCGGCCGTCGGCGCCCAAGTCGCGCGGTGGCCACGGACGACGGCGTCATTCCCCCGTCGATCGGGAAATACTGGCCAAGCTTCAGTTGCGCTGGCACACTCGGCGCGGCTGAGGGGCCACTCACACGAGGAGCACCATGAGCGCCAGGTCTTCAGCCCGAGTCGTTTCGTTCAAGTCCATGTCGCCGGCGCTGCGAATCCTGCGCATCGTTCTGGGCGGCACCTTCCTCTACGCCGGCGTCTACAAGGCCCTCGACGCAACATTCCTTGATCCGAGCTCATCCGGCTATATCGGTGAGCAACTCAAGGCGTTTGCAGATTCGTCGCCAATCAGTTTCATGTTGACGCCGATGATCGACCACGCGTCGATCATGGGGTGGACGACGATGCTCGCTGAGTTCGCGATCGGCATCGCAGTGCTCATTGGCGTGTGGTTGTTCCCCGCGGCCATGGGCGGCGCAGCGCTGTCGTTGATTCTGTGGCTGTCGTCGTCATGGAATGTGCGGCCGTACTTCCTCGCCAGTGACCCCGCCTACTTCGCGATGTGGGTCGCATTCATCGCCGGCATCTGGCCGAAGCAGGGGGCAGTTCGCGAGATTGGCACGCATCTCACCAATCGACGTCATCTCCTGCAGGCTGCATTCGTCGGAGGCCTTTCCGTCGCGGGGGCCGTGCTGCTCAAACCATTCGCCTCCGGCGGCGATACAGGCGCAACGCCGGCAGCCACTCCGTCACCGTCCGAGACGACGTCCACCAGCGGCAAGCCGTCGGGCAAGAAAGTTGCAACAGTTGCCGAACTCCCGATCGGGAAGAGCAAGCAGGTGAAGACCCGAGGCGGTGAACTGGCGTACGTCGTGCACCTCGCGAACGACTCGTTCGTCGCCTACAGCGCGGTCTGCACGCACCAGGGCTGCACAGTGGGCTACTCGGAGTCGAACAAAGAATTCGACTGCCCCTGCCACGGTGCGCGTTTCGATGCGAGGGACAACGCGAAGGTGATCGGCGGCCCCGCACCGCGCCCGTTGAAGAAACTCACTGTCACCGTCTCCGGCAACGACATCTATCTCGCATGAGGCCCGGTCAAGGAACGGTCGCTTGATCAGGCGGTGATAGCAGCAGCCAGCCGCTGCAGCGCCTGCTCCAGAACCGACCGTGGGCAGGCGATGTTCATTCGCTGGAATCCCGAACCGCCGGGGCCGAACGTCGGCCCGTCGTTCAGCCACAGCTTCGCCTGCTGCGCAATGAGCGTGTTGAGGTCCGCATCCGACATGCCAAGCGCACGGAAGTCCAGCCACAGCAGATAGGTGGCCTCCGGCTCGATCAACTTCACCTGCGGCAGATGCTCGGCGAGGAACGCACGCGTGAATTCGACATTGCCTTTGATGTACTCCATGAGCTCGTCGAGCCACGCCTCACCGTGTTCATACGCAGCCTGGCAGGCGATCAAGCCGAGCTGATTGCCGCCACCGACACCGGCCCGCGCCATCTCCTGCGTGAACGCACCGCGCATTGCGGCGTGCTCGATGAAAATGTTCGACGCGTGCAGCCCCGCGACATTGAAGGTCTTCGACGGTGCTGTGCAGGTCACCGTGATCTCGCGGAACTCCGGCTTCAACGATGCGAACACGTGGTGGGAGTGGCCCGGGAGCACGAGGTCCTGGTGGATCTCATCGGACACCACGACAACGCCGTACTTCACACAGATGTCACCCATTCGGGTGAGTTCTTCGACGCTCCACGCGCGCCCAATCGGGTTGTGCGGACTGCAGAGGATGAAGACGCGCACCTGTTCCGATGCGATCTTCTGCTCGAAGTCGGCGAAGTCAATCTCGTAACGGCCGTCGAGCAGGACGAGTTCGTTGTAGACGAGGCGTCGGTCGTTGTTCTTCACCGCAGCATGCATCGGCGGGTATACCGGCGGCTGCAGGAGGACTGCGTCACCCGGCTTCGTGTAGGCACGTACTGCCATCGTGAACGCGTTCACGACGCCGGGCGTCTTCACCAGCCATTGCTCCTCGACGTTCCAGTCGAATCGCTTCTTCATCCACGCGGCGATCGCATCGAAATAGGGGCGCTTGGTCCCCGTGTACCCAAACACCCCATGCTCTGCTGCGTCGACGAGTGCATCGATCACGGCCTGCGGCGCTTTGATGTCCATGTCCGCGACCCACAAGGGCAACACGTCTTCAGGCTTGCCGTTCTCGACAGCAAAGTCCCACTTGTAGCTATTCGTGTTGTGACGATCGATGATTTCGTCGAATCGGGATGTCATACCGGCAGGCTACTTCAGCGCCTGGGCGAGGTCGGCGATCAAGTCCACCCGATCCTCGATACCGACCGACATGCGCAGCAAACGCTCGGTAATGCCCCGTGAACGGCGTTCCTCTTCGGGCACATCCGCATGGGTTTGCGTGTACGGGTACGTGATGAGGGTCTCGACGCCGCCGAGCGATTCCGCGTACTGCGCCACCTTGACCCGGTTGAGCAGGGCCTTCGCCGTCTCCTCGGAGTCGGTTTCGAACGTCACCATCGAGCCGAAGCCACGCGCCTGGCGCTTCGACAGCTCGTACTGCGGATGGTCCGTCAGTCCGACGTAATGCACCGCCGTCACCTTCGACTGTGTGCGCAGCCATTGCGCGATCGCCAACGCATTGTCGGACGCTGCCTCCATGCGCAGGGCCAGTGTCTTGATGCCGCGGATCTGCAACCAGCAGTCGAACGCACCAAGGGTGTAGCCGACGGACCCGGCGGTCTTGCGCAGTTGTTCCGCCAGACCCTCACCAGCGGTCACGACATAGCCGGCAAGCGAGTCGTTGTGTCCACCCAGGTACTTGGTGCCGGAATGGATGACGATGTCTGCACTGAGTCGAAGCGGATTCATGAAGTATGGCGATAGGAACGTGTTGTCGACGATGGTGAGCAGCCCCCGTGCCTTCGCGAGCGATGCAACGGCCGCAACATCTGTGACCTTCATCATCGGATTCGTCGGCGTCTCAACGAAGATCGCCTTCGTCGCCGGCGTAATCAGCGCAGTCACGGCGTCGATGTCGTTCGTGTCCACGGCAGAAACCGTCACACCATGCTTCGCAAGCACCGTGCGGAAGTAGCGGATCGAGCCGCCGTAGAGATCGTCGGAGTGGATGATGTGGTCGCCGGGGCCGAACAGCTCGCAGACGAGTGAGATGGCGGCCATTCCGGTGGACACGGCGAGCGCGTCGACTCCGAACTCGAGATCGGCAACCAATCGTTCAAGGTGCTGTCGCGTGGGCGAAGCAGTACGGGCATAGTCGTAGCCGGTGCTCTCCCCGACACCCGGATGCGCGAAAGTGGACGCGAGGTGGATCGGCGTCGAAACGGCGCCGGATGCATCTCTCGGGTGGTCGCCCCCGTGCACTACGCGCGTGCGGAATTCCATCGCTCCTCCTGAGGGGACAAGCCTACGGTTCGGTCGATTTCCCGGTATTCCCCTGCCTCTGGCACCCTTTGCCAGCGGAATTCCCAACACCGCACACGCGTTGACTGCCCACCGGAGGTGACCATGCCCACGTACCAGTACCGATGCGTCGATTGCGACGTGCTGCACGAGGTCGTGCAGTCCTTCACCGACGCGGCCCTCACCGAGTGCCCGTCGTGCAACGGAACGCTGCGCAAGGTGTTCAACAGTGTCGGTGTGGTGTTCAAGGGGTCGGGCTTCTACCGCACCGATGCCCGCGATGCGAAGACATCGACGACGCCTGCGAATACCGACACCGCGTCGCCGACGAAGACTGAGTCGAAGCCGGCTGCACCCGCCACCGCTCCGACTGCATCCACCAACTGATCGAGGTTCCGTGACAGACGTCCAGCCAGCCAAGCTCGAAGCTGCATACGCGCAAGCACTTGGCGCGATCACCATCGACGACCTCGTCGCACTGATCCCGCAGATCGAACGATTCCGCGCAACTGCCGATCTCGATGCCGTCATCAAGGCAGCGCGTCCCGGCGCGAAGGTACAACGCAAGTTCCTTCCGTTGCAGGTGCAGGGCGAGATCTTCAAAGTCGGGCTTCGCAGCGCGAAGGGTCAGAACCTGGTGCAGGACACCGTCATCGGCCTGTACTACGACGAACTCGGTGACGCCGTCGCGGATCCCACGCTTGAGCAACTCGAATCCGCGACGACGCAGGTCATGTCGATCGTGTCGAAGGCGATCGTGCAGCTCACCTTGCTCGGCGTCGTCGCACGCGACGAAGTTGCGAGGCCGCATGCCATCGCGGTCCTGCACGACAAATTCGACTGCGTGCTCGTCTGAAATCGTGCGCGCACCGTGAGTGCACACTGCGTGTCCTGAGAATTCGTTCCGGCATCGTTCTGCTTGTACCGGATGAAACCCGGCACAGAGACGGAGTGGACCCGCAAGGGTTCCAGATCCAGACAGACCTTCGGGTTCGTTGAGGACAGAGCCGGCAGTTCGTTGTTGGTTCAAGACTCGGACTCGCTGAGAACTGGTGGATCTGCCGCGCTGGAGCAATCGGCGGCGACTGGTCTTGAGGATCGACTGGATGGTCGAACCCGCTCACAGTCGTCGGCGTCATCCCTCCACCGAGGACTCCGTCTCTCCCTTTTGGGGCCCCGCGGTGTCAGCCGTGATGCGGTGGAACGTTTCGCTTGAGTTCGGCCTCACGCGCCGTGTCGGTCACCGGTGCGTCCACCCGCTCATCCGACGTGGTCTCGGGCAGCAGTTCGACGCCGTCCAGTGCAGCCCGCAATCGACGCTTCGCGTCCTCGGTGGGCTGCTTCTCCGACATGCCACCAGCGTAATGAGCCACGTGAGTGGGGCGTGAATCCGTCGTGTGCGGCAAGGGAAGACGCAACGGCAGCGTTGCCGTGGGGCCGCGGCGAGCGGGTTGCAGTCACGACGCCGTGGTCCCATGACCAAGAAAGGAAATGGCCATGACCTTGGTGAAGAGCAATCGGTTCCTCGAACCGTTCCGCGATCTCTTCGACGACGATGTCAACGACTGGTTCGTGGGATTCGATCACGCGGTCCAGCGCTGGACCGATCAATGGGATCGCGTTTTCCACGATTTCCAGGACTCACCGAAAACCCACGTCGAACAGCTCTCCGACCACGAATACAAGATCCGGATGGACCTCCCCGGTTGGGACAAGAAGGAACTCCACCTCAAGATGGTCGGCGATGAACTCGTCATCACTGGCGAGCATGAGGAGGAAGACAAGGCAGGCAAGGAGCGCAGTGAGAAACGCCAGTCGTTCCATCAGCGCTTCTATCTGAGCGATGGCATGGACGTCGAATACGCGAAGTTCGAGAACGGACGTCTGACCGTCGATCTTCGATGCCCTCCTCCGCCGAAGGCGGCGGAACGGATGATCACCATCAACTGATCGCTCATGCGGTGCCGCCCGATTCGGGCGGCACCGCTGTGTCTACGGCTGTTGCGCTGCGTACCAGCGCGAACGTCGCAGCAGCACCACCGACGCACAGATTGCAGACGTCAGCGACCCGAGCAGAATCGCGAGCTTTGCGGCTTCAAGGTTTGGCCCGGTCAATCCGAGATTGGCGATGAGGAGCGACACGGTGAATCCGATCCCCGCAAGCATGCCGACACCGATCACGTCGAGCCAGCGGATGTCGGCTGAGAGTTGCGCCCGCGTGAAACGCGCGATCACCCACGCCACACCAACGATACCGATCGGTTTTCCGAGCACGAGAGCGACCATGATGCCGAGTGCAACCGGCGACTGCAGCGGATTGCCGACAGACATGTCGAGGTTCACGCCAGCTGCGGTGAAAGCGAACAGCGGCACAGCAATACCTGCACTGATCGGATGCAGTCGGTGCTGCAGCTCATCCACCGGCGCCTGGTGTTCGCCTGCATCAGCACGCACGCGAGTCAGCAGGCCGAAGACAACCCCGGCGATCGTTGCATGCACGCCACTGTTGTGCAGCGTCCACCAGCCGACGACCACGAGCGGCACGTACACCCACAGCGAACGCCATCGCTGCCGCTGCGCATACGCATACAGACCGAAGCACGCCATGGAGCCGAGCAACCACACCGGCACGAAGGTGCTGCTGTAGAACAGCGCGATCACCAGAATTGCGCCGAGATCATCGACGACGGCCGACGTCAGCAGGAATGCGCGCAAGGCAAGTGGCAGTCTCCGCCCCACCACCGCGAGGACGGCGAGTGCGAACGCGATGTCGGTGGCCATCGGAACCCCCCACCCCGCGGTCACGCCGCCGTTCCCAGAGTTCACGACGAGGTAGTTGAGAGCCGGCACCGCCATGCCACCGATCGCAGCGGCGACGGGCAGGGCGGCCGCGGGCACGTCCTCGCGCCAGACATTGAAGAGCGGGAAGGCGTGGGCCGTGGGCTCGACCGCGGACACATCGACCTGCTTGAGGTGCTCGATGTGCTTCAGGATGTCGCCGATCTGTCGGGTATACTCCGCCTTCTCCTCCGGAGTGAGCGCCAGTTCCTCAGGCAACCGCGAAAGCACCCGGTCGGCCAGTTCCTCGACCATCTGCTGGGTGTTGCAGAAGATCACGCCGCTCTTCACGTCGTGGTAGTCGATGAGCCGCGCGAGGGTGTCGAACTTCGCGTGGTGCCGCACCTCGTAGTAGACCTGGTCGACCAGCGGCGGCCCGGCGAACTGTGCTGCGGCGAACTGGGCGCTCGCGAACCGGGCGTTGGCCTGCAGGAGGTCGGGTTGCTCGACGATGTCGGGCAGCAGTGCCTGGGCGGTGTTGACGTGGAGCGTGTCACCGGCGGTCAGCAGGAATGCGCACACGTAGAGGATCCAGATGCTGGCCATGTCGAGCACGACCAGCGCACCGAGTCCGCCCACCACTGCCAACCGGCCGAGGTCGGCTGCCATCAGCAGGCGGCGGCGGTTCATGCGGTCGGCGATCGCGCCGGTGAACAGCGACAGCACGAGCCACGGCAGGCGCAGC
>CAXBQV010000033.1:0-15693 GCA_963978265.1 uncultured bacterium
CCGAGTGGGAGAAGGACCTCCTCGCACCCGCCGAAGCGCCCGCCGAAACCGCCGCGACCACCGAAGCCTGATCTCAACTGCGTCGGGTCGGAACCCGGCCCGACGCAAGCAACGAAGGAAACGAAACAACATGGCCATCAGTGCCCAAGATGTGAAGAAGCTCCGTGACCTGACCGCTGCAGGCATGATGGAGTGCAAGAAGGCCCTCGAGGAAACCAATGGTGACTTCGACAAGGCAGTCGAAGTGCTCCGCATTTCTGGTGCGGCGAAGGCGGCCAAGCGTGGCGCAGAGCGCAGTGCGAACAACGGTCTTGTCGCAGCCGAAGGCGGTGCACTCGTGTCACTGCAGTGCGAGACGGACTTCGTTGCCAAGAACGACGACTTCCAGACGCTTGCGACGAAGATCGTTGCTGCCGCTGCTGCGAATAAAGTGACCACCGTCGAGGCCCTGAACGATACGAAGCTGCCGTCCGGCAAGACGGTCGCTGAGGAAGTGCAGGCACTCGCCGCCGTTATCGGTGAGAAGCTCGAGGTTGGCAGTGTTGCGTACTTCGACGGCGACGTCGCGGTCTACTTGCACAAGCGCGCTGAGGATCTGCCGCCGCAGGTCGGCGTGCTCGTCAAGTACGAAGGCAATGCCGAAATCGCGCGCGGTATCGGCATGCAGATCGCAGCCATGCGTCCGCAGTACGTCACGCGCGAGGAAGTGCCTGCGGAGATCGTCGAGAACGAGAAGCGCATTGCCGAAGCCACTGCCAAGGAAGAGGGCAAGCCGGAAGCGGCGCTGCCGAAGATTGTCGAAGGCCGCGTGACCGGCTTCTTCAAGGACGTCGTGCTGCTCGAGCAGCCGTCGGTCCAGGATTCGAAGCAGTCGGTGAAGGCGTTCCTCGAGGCCAACAAGACCTCGGTCTCCACGTTCGCTCGCTTCGAAGCAGGCGCCTGAGACGGCAACATATCCTCGGAATTCCGTCGCCTACGACGGTCCTGTGACGGCGGTCTCCCGTTGGGAGGCCGCCGTTGTTTCGTTTGACCGCTTGGAACTGGCAGACTCTTGCCCTCGGAGGCGCGCATGAACCCCGATCCGGTACAACCCCAGCTCGAAGGCACGCTCGAGACGTGGCCCGAAGCCCCCGAAGGCGGCTGGAAGCGCGTCTTGCTCAAGCTCTCCGGTGAGGCGTTCGCCGGCGGCGGCGGCCTCGGCGTGGATCCGGACACGGTGCAGACGATTGCGCGGCAGATTGCGGAAGTCGCATCGAAGGGTGTGCAGATCGCCGTTGTCATCGGTGGGGGCAATTACTTCCGGGGTGCGCAACTCTCCGAGCGCGGCATGGACCGCTCCCGCGCCGACTACATGGGCATGCTCGGTACCGTCATGAACTGCCTCGCACTGCAGGACTTCCTGGAGAAGCAAGGCGTCCCTGCGCGTGTGCAGACCGCCATCGCGATGGGACAGGTCGCCGAGCCGTATACGCCGCTCCGTGCGATCCGTCACATGGAGAAAGGCCGCGTGGTCGTCTTCGGCGCCGGTCTCGGGGTGCCGTTCTTCTCCACGGATTCCTGTGCCGCCCAACGTGCGCTCGAGATCAATGCGGACATCGTGCTGATGGCCAAGGGTGTCGACGGCGTGTACGACTCCGATCCCAAGTCCAATCCGAACGCGAAGAAGTTCGATCTCCTGACGCATCACGATGTGCTCACACGTGGGTTGAAGGTTGCCGATGCAACCGCCATCAGTCTCTGCCAGGACAACTCGCTGCCGATCCAGGTGTTCAACCTGCTGGTCGACGGCAACATCGCGCGCGCAGTGCGCGGTGAGAAGATTGGCACCCTCATCACTACCGGGAGCAACACATGATCGATGACATCCTCCTCGAGGCCGAAGAGAAGATGCACAAGGCTGTCGAAGTAGCGAAGGACGATTTCGCGACCATTCGCACCGGCCGTGCATCCGCGTCGATGTTCCAGAAGATCTCTGTCGACTACTACGGAACGTACACACCGCTCCCGCAGTTGGCGTCGTTCCAGACGCCGGAAGCCCGCATGGTGGTCATCACGCCGTATGACAAGGGTGCGCTCCCTGCGATCGAGAAGGCGATCCGTGATTCGGATCTCGGTGTGAACCCGACGTCGGACGGAGTCATCATCCGTGTGCTCATCCCGCAACTCACCGAGGAGCGCCGCAAGGAGTTCATCAAAGTCGCGAAGCACAAGGCCGAGGATTCGAAGGTGACGATGCGAAACATCCGTCGGCATGCGAAGGACGGCCTCGAGAAACTGAAGAAGGACGGACACGTCTCGGAGGACGACGTCGCCCGCGCCGAGAAGCAGCTCGATGACCTCACGAAGAAGCATGAGTCGCACATCGAAGACCTGCTCAAACACAAGGAAGCCGAGCTGCTCGAGGTCTGATGACGGAGAGCGCCGCACCCGTGAGCGGTGGTCGCGCAGGTCGAAACCTGCCAGCGGCCACCGCTGTTGGTATTGGCCTGCTCGCACTGGTCACCGCGGCGTTGTTCTATGCACCGTTGTTGTTCGTGGTCATTGCCACGTTTGCATCCGTCATGGCAGTGCGTGAGATGTCGACGGCATTGTCCGTGCGTGAACGACGCGTCGTCAACGAAGTGGCGATCCCTGCTGCTGTGCTGTTACCGCCGATTGCGTACTTCTTCGGTACCGACCACTCGCTCGCTGCGGTTGCTCTGTGTGTGGTTGCAGCGGCGTGGTTGCGGCTCCGTCGTGACTTCGTCGGCTACTTCAACGATCTCGCTGCCACCGTGCTCGTCATCGCGTACGTACCCCTGCTCATCGGCTTCGCAACGGCGCTGTCCACCGGCGATCTCGGTGCCGAACGTGTGATCAGCATGATCCTGCTGACTGCGGGGAATGACACCGGTGGCTATTTCGCGGGCATCTTTTTCGGTCGGCATCCGATGGCGCCGTCGATCAGTCCGAAGAAATCGTGGGAGGGAATGGCGGGGTCGCTGCTGGCGCAGGCGCTGATCGGTGCATTCGTCGTGCCTCTGCTGCTGCCGATCGAAGCCTGGCAGGGGTTGCTCCTCGGCCTCGTAATGGCGATCACCGCCACGATCGGCGACCTCGCCGAAAGTGCGATCAAGCGTGACCTCGGCATCAAGGACATGAGTCAGGCGATCCCGGGTCACGGCGGCTTCATGGACCGACTCGACTCCCTCCTCATCAATGCCGTCGTCGCGTGGGTGGCGTTCCAATGGATGGGCGTATGACGGACGAACAGCCGGTCAAGCCGAAGCCCGGTGAACTCCAGATGGCGCCGCCTCGCCGCGCGATGCCACCGCAGCACCTCTCGGATCTCACGAGTAGTGAACGCCGCGCCAAAGCCGAGGAGCTCGGGCTGAAAGGTTTCCGAGCCGATCAACTGAGCCGACAGTGGTTCGGCAGGCTCAACGACCAGCCGGGAAGCTGGACTGATATTCCGGCCGCGGACCGCGACGCGCTCGTCACTGCGTTGTGTCCCACGCTGCTCACACCCATCCGAAGCCTTGCGTGCGACGGTGGCGAAACAGTGAAGACGGTCTGGAAACTGTTCGACGGCGCCTTGGTCGAGAGCGTGCTCATGCGGTACCCGAACCGGGTCACGATGTGCATCTCCTCGCAGGCAGGTTGTGGCATGAACTGTCCGTTCTGCGCCACCGGTCAGGCAGGACTCACCCGCAATTTGTCGACGGCCGAGATCGTCGAACAGGTCATGGCGGGTGCGCGTGCGCTGGACCGCGGCGAGATTGCCGGTGGCCCGGGGCGGGTCTCGAACGTGGTGTTCATGGGGATGGGCGAACCACTCGCGAACTACCCGCGCATCATTGGCGCGATCGAACGCCTCACGAGTGCATCGCCGGACGGCCTCGGCATGAGCGCGCGCGGCATCACGGTTTCCACGGTCGGGCTCGTGCCGCGCATCAACGATCTTGCGAAGTCCGGCTACCCAGTGACATTGGCAGTATCACTGCACGCACCGGACGACGAACTGCGCAACGAACTCGTCCCGATCAATTCGCGCTGGAAGGTACGGGAAGTGCTCGACGCGGCGTGGAACTACGCCGAGATCACCGGGCGTCGAATCTCCATCGAGTACGCGCTTATTCGTGACATCAACGACCATGCCTGGCGAGCCGACCTTCTCGGAGACCTCCTGCGGGGACACCTGGTACACGTGAATCTGATCCCGCTCAATCCGACGCCCGGTTCCAAGTGGACTGCCTCCGACCCGCGTGATGAGCGCGAATTCGTACGCCGGCTTGAAGCAAAAGGTGTGGCCGTCACCGTGCGTGATACGCGCGGCCGAGAGATCGACGGTGCGTGCGGGCAACTGGCGGCGAAGGTCGGCTAGTCGAGGCGGAACAGGATTTCCAGTACGCCGTCATCCGCAATCCGACGCTCGACTTCGATGAAACCCGCCCGGATCAGCAGTGCGGCCGATGCGTCGTTGTGCACCGCAACGGTGGCGAAGAGTGGTCGCGAGGGGATCAGCGGGAGGAATTCGGCGATTGCGGCAGTCATGATGCGTTGTCCCCACAGCGCGCGGTCAAGCCAGTAACCGAAGAATGCGTCGCCGTTCTCCTGCCACGCGACGAGGTGTCCGGCAACGACGCCTTCGACATCGATGGTGCGAAGGATGTGCACCTCTTCTTCGATGGATCGACGCCAACCAGACTCGAAACGCTCCCATTCCTTCAGCGGATAGGCCGCGAGTTCGCGCGCGATCGGGTCGGTCTGCTGTTCGAAGAACACGGGAATGTCAGCGAACACGGTTTCGCGAAGTGTCACCCGCCTCATTGGGCATGTCGCAGTACGTGCTTGCGGGCATGCTCGATGGCGTCGTCGAGATCGGAGAACACGTGTCCCCGGTGCGTGATGTCGCTGAGGGCGCCGACGGCATCGAGGATTTCGAGATGTGCCGGTTTCACGCCCTTGAGCAGCACCATGACGCCGCGACCATGGAGATCCTCGACGAGTTGCCCGAGCGTGTACGCGCCGGTGGCATCGAGCATCTGCACCCGGTCGAGTCGCAGGATGAGCACCCGGATATCGGACTGTGCCGTGAGGTGATCGAGGAACTGCTGGGCAACGCCGAAGAACAGTGCGCCATCCATGCGGAACACTGCAATGTGTTCATGTAGCAGCGCCCGTTCCTGTTCGGCGAGGACCTTGTCGCGTGTGGCGTACTCATCGAGTTGAACCGCCGACGTGGCAGCAAGCGCTCGCAGCGCCAGAATCGACGAAATCGCAATTCCGGCGAGCACAGCGGTGATGAGGTCGATGAAGACGGTGATGCCGAACGTCGCAACGAAGACGAGCGCATCGGAGGTCGTCGAGTGCAGGATCGCTTGGATCGCATGCCGTTCGATCATCCGTACTGCGGTGACGACAAGTACACCAGCAAGCGCCGCAAGCGGGATGCGTGAGATCCATGTCGCTGCCATCCAGCAACCGATGAGCAGCACGATCGCATGCAGCGCCGCTGCAAATCTGGTGCGTGCACCGCTTCTGATGTTGACGGCGGTCCGTGCGAATGCACCCGTGGCGGGCATGCCGCCGAACAATCCGGAGAACACGTTCGCCAGTCCCTGACCGACGAGCTCGCGATCGGGTTTCGACGGTTCGACATCGGACATGCCGTCCGCGACGCGGGCGCTGAGCAGGGACTCGAGGGATGCGAGTGCAGCCACGGCGATGGCGGCGTTGAACAAGCTGGTGATCCCGGACAGGTCGAGTCCTTGCCAGTGGGGAAGTACCGATGGAAGTTCGCCGATCCGCGGCGAATCGAGGAGCGGCGCAGCGAGGGTCATGGCGACGACTGCGATGATCGCTGCGGGTGCGCTCCGATGGACACGTTGGATGACGAGCATGACGACACCCGTGATCGCTGCAACCGTGAGCGCCGGCAGCGAATCGGCGCTCGCACGCTGCATCGTCTGCACCGCGACCCAAAGCGTGTTCTCGCCTGCTGGCTTTGGCACGGCGAGCATCAGTGGCAGTTGCTGCAACATGATCACGACGCCGATCCCGGCGGTGAGACCTTCGACGACCGGCCAGGGGATGTACATGACGGCTTTTCCGAAACCGGCGAATCCCGCGACGAGCACCATGATGCCGGCGAGGACCGAGACTGCGTAAACGGCACTGACGCCGTATCGCTCGACGATCGGTACGAGGACCACGGTCATTGCGCCAGTTGGACCGGACACCTGCAATGAGGATCCGCCGAAGACCGCCGCGATGAATCCTGCGACGACTGCAGTGACGAGTCCAGCGGTCGCACCCATGCCGGACGTCACGCCGAAGCCGAGCGCAAGCGGAAGCGCGACAACTGCGACGGTGAAACCGGCGAGGATGTCGAGGCGCCACGACTGTCTGAGGTCCGCATAGTCGGAACGGCGCGGAAGTAGCTCGGGCCACGTGCCGGCGACTTCCGTGATGCGGGCACCCGGCCAGAGCTTCATGCCGGCATTGTCGCGTGTATTGCCGCGGTCCACAAACGATTGGATACGATATCCGAATGCAGGGAGCCCTTGCCGGAATCCGGATCGCCGATTTTTCGCGGGTGCTCGCCGGCCCATACGCCACGATGCTGTTGGCAGATCTCGGCGCAGACGTCATCAAGATCGAACGACCGCCGCTCGGTGACGACACCCGGCAGTGGGGACCTCCGTACGACGACACCGGGAGCGCCACGTACTTCCAATCAGTCAATCGGAACAAGCGGTCGGTTGCGATCGATCTGTCATCGCATGAAGGGCGCGAGCAGGCGCGCCGGCTCATCGACACCTGCGATGTGCTCATCGAGAACTTCGTGCCGGGCACCATGGAGAAGTTCGGGCTCGGATACGACGAATTGAGCATGGCGCGGCCCGACCTCGTGTACGCATCCATCACCGGATTCGGTCGCACCGACCTCGCTGCAACCATGCCCGGCTACGACTTGCTGGTGCAAGCTGTCGGCGGACTCATGAGCGTCACCGGGCCGGATCCGACGCGGCCGAGCAAAGTGGGCGTTGCGCTGGTGGACGTCATCACCGGACTGCACTGCGCGCTCGGCGTCATGGCCGCGTTGCACCATCGCAGCGAAACAGGGGAGGGCCAACGGGTCGATGTCTCGCTCCTCGGTTCCACGTTGTCGGCGATGGTGAATCAGAGCGGGGCGTTCGTGGGTGCGGGCGTCGTGCCGAAAGCCATGGGCAATGCACATCCGAGCATTGCGCCATACGAGACGTTCGACACCGCAGACCGTGCGCTCGCACTCGCCGTTGGGAATGACGGCCAGTTCCGCAAGTGCGTCGACGCGCTCGGACTCCCAGAACTCGCCGACGACCCCCGCTTCGCCACAAATCCGGATCGGGTCGCGAATCGGCATGGACTGCGCGCGCTGCTGCAGGCAGCGCTCGTGCAGCACGGCGCTGATCACTGGTCGACCGTATTCACGGCCGCGGGTGTGCCATGCGGACCTGTCAACGGACTCGATGAGGCGTTCGCACTTGCACAGCGGCTCGGCCTCGATCCGATCAAACTTGCCGACGGCGTCAAGACCGTCGCAAATCCGATTGCACTTTCGAAGACACCGCCGCGGTATGAACGCCGGCCGCCGCCGGTCGGCGAGACCGACATCGCGGAGGTGCTGTGATGGAACAGCCAGGTCGTCGACCTCCGACGGCACAGGAATTCGTACTCGGTGAGTTGCGACGACTGATCGTCACCGGCGAGTTGAAGGCCGGTGAACAGATCAAGCAGGACGCGCTTGCGGAATCCCTTGGGACGTCGCGCGTGCCACTGCGTGAGGCGCTGAAGATCCTCGAAGGCGAGGGCCAGGTTGCGTATCACCCGCATCGTGGCTACTTCGTCGCCGAGCTCTCCGCCGCGGACCTCGTCGAGGTATACCGGATCCGGCAACTGCTCGAGGACGAAGCGGTCGCCACTGCGATTCCGCGTCTCTCCGACGGCGATGTTGCAGCTCTGCAGCAGGCGATGCGCGATGTCGAAACCGCGGGGGAGGCCGGCGACATCGCGGCCATCACGGCAGCGAACCGCCGGTTCCACTTCCTGCTGCTCGAACGCGCAGGGCTGCCTCGCCTGACCCGGCTCATCCGGCAGTTGTGGGATGCCACCGACGCCTACCGGTCCGTGTACTTCGCCGAAACCGCCAACCGCGGCCGGGTGGAGCACGAGCATCGGCAAATCATGGATGCCATCCGCGAGCGGGACATTCCTCGCACAATCGCCCTCATGAACACCCATCGGGACCATGCCGTCCAGCGGGTGTCGAAGGTGCTTGGCGACTAGTTGGATATTGGATACAATCTCGTCATGCCTCAGAAACCACTCGCCATCCTCGATATCGACGACCTCCTCACCGACGAGCAGCGGATGATCCGCGACACCGTTCGCCAGTACGTCGACAACCGCATCCGTCCCGAAATCGCCGACTGGTTCGAGCGCGGAACCCTGCCGGCCCGTGAATTGGCGATCGAGATGGGCGAGATCGGTCTGCTCGGCATGCACCTCGAGGGATACGAGTGTGCGGGAACCGATTCGATTTCCTACGGCCTTGCGTGCATGGAACTCGAGGCAGGTGACTCCGGATTGCGCAGTCTCGTGTCCGTGCAGGGATCCCTCGCGATGTTCGCGATCCATCACTGGGGCAGCGAGGAGCAGAAGCAGGAGTGGCTTCCGAAGATGGCGCGAGGTGAAGCCATCGGCTGTTTCGGATTGACCGAGGCCGACTTCGGCTCGAATCCGAGCGGCATGCGCACGAATGCGAAGCGTGACGGGGATGACTGGATCCTCAACGGCACCAAGATGTGGATCACCAACGGGTCGATTGCGGACGTCGCAGTGGTGTGGGCGCAAACCGACGAGGGCATCCGCGGTTTCGTGGTGCCGACGAGCACCAAGGGTTTCACCGCGAATGAGATCCACAAGAAGATGTCCCTGCGAGCATCCGTCACCGCTGAACTGGTGCTGGAAAACGTGCGACTTCCGGGATCCGCGGTGTTCCCCGAGATCAAGAGCCTCCGCGGTCCGCTCACCTGCTTGTCAGAAGCCCGGTACGGAATTGTGTGGGGCGTCCTAGGCGCTGCGCGGGATTGTGCAGAGGCTGCCATCGACTACTCGCTCAGCCGTGTCCAGTTCGACCGCCCGATCGGCGGATTTCAGTTGGTGCAGCGCAAGCTTGCGGAGATGGCGACGTCGCTCGACACCGGCTTCCTGCTCGCACATCGGATCGGACAACTCAAGGATGCGCACAAGGTGCGCGCAGAGCAGATCAGCATGGGCAAGTTCAACAACGTGCGTGCGTCGCTCGACATCGCTCGCGAAGCCCGGCAGATCCTCGGCGCGAACGGCATCACGCTCGAGTACCCCGTCATCCGTCACATGAACAACCTTGAATCGGTCATCACCTACGAAGGCACGCACGACATCCATTCGCTGGTGCTCGGTGAGGCACTCACCGGCATCCCGGCATACAAGGGCTAGGAGCGAGCGGCAACCGAGCTTGCTCGAGTTGCCCGAGCGACGACGCATTTGCTTCGAGCAGCGTCAAGACAAGGGCTAGGAGCGAGCGGCAACCGAGCTTGCTCGGATTGTCGCTCGCTCCTCAGGCCTGCCAGGCACCGAGGTAGGCCGGTGGTGCCAGTCCGGGTTTGAGATCCGCTGCGGGGATTGGCGTGCCGAACGTGGTGTTGATCGGCAGCGTTCCCGCCCAGACGTCGAAGTCCTTGTCGTCAGGATCATTCGGGCCGCCGGTACGTGACTTCGCGGAGAACTCCTCGATCGGAAGCGCTAGGACCGCAGTCGCCGCGACTTCCTTCTTGACCATCGGACGCAGTGAATCCCGGCGCCCGGGGAACAGGTGATCGGTGAGCACATCGAGTGCCGCCCACTTCTCGTCCTCGTCCTCGATGAGGCGGCAACTGCCGAGCACGATCGCACTGCGATAGTTCATCGACGACTCGAACGCGCTGCGTGACAGCACGAGACCGTCGAAGCGCGTCACCGTGTAGCACACCGGAGTACCGCTGCCAAGATTGAGGAACAAGCGTGCGCCTGTGGAGCCGTGGAACACGAGCTGGTCACCCATCCGCGCGTGCGCAATCGGTATGACGTACGGCTGGCCGTCGATCACGTAGCCCAGATGACCGACGCGCGAGGAATCGAGGATCTCATACACGAATTCGCGATCGTGTGATCCGCGATCCGCCTTGCGACCCAGCGTTGTCCGATCAGTCTTCCCAGTCACAGCATGTCTCCAGCCTTGCTGATAACGCTCCGCAGAATCTGCTCGATCTCATCGAACGTGCTCTGGTCGGCGATGAGTGGTGGTGCGAGTTGAATCACGGGGTCTCCGCGATCATCGGCACGGCAGTACAAGCCGTTGTAGAAGAGGCCGGGGGAGATGACGCCACGCAGCAACTTCTCCGACTCCTCGGCCGTGAAGGTCTCGCGGGTTGCCTTGTCCTTCACGAGTTCGATGCCGTAGAAGTAACCGGCGCCGCGTACGTCGCCCACCAGCGGCAGGTCGAGCAGCTTCTCGAGGGTTGCGCGGAACTTCGGCTCGTTCTCCTGTACGTGCGGAATGATGCCGTCCTTCTCCATGACGTCCAGGTTCGCAAGCGCCACTGCGCATGACACCGGGTGACCGCTGTACGTGAAGCCGTGGAGCAGTGCGTTCATGCCGTGTTTGAACGGCTCGAAGAACCGATCGCTCACGATCATCGCACCGAGCGGCGCATACCCGGAGGTGAGGCCTTTCGCGCAGGTGATGATGTCGGGCACGATGCCGTATCGATTGACCGCGAACCAGTCCGAAATGCGACCGAATCCCGTGATGGTCTCATCGGCGACGAACGCGACGTCGTACTTGTCACAGATCTCGCGGATCCGCTCGAGGTATCCGGGGGGAGGAACGAAGCAGCCGCCCGAGTTCTGCACCGGTTCGATGAAGACGGCCGCAATGGTCTCCGGGCCCTCCATGATGATCGCCTGCTCGATCTCGTCGGCGCAGTAGCGGCCGAATGCTGCAAGATCGTCGCGCAGATGCTCAGGCGCACGGTAGAAGTTCGTGTTCGGAACTTTGATTGTCGACGGCACCAGCGGTTCGAAGAACTGCTTGGCTGTCGGCAGCCCGGTGATGGACAGCGCACCCTGGGTCGTGCCGTGGTACGAGAGATAACGCGAGATCACCTTGTGCTTGAGCGGTCTGCCGGTGAGCTTGTAGTACTGCTTGAGCATCTTCCACGCCGACTCAACGGCTTCTGAACCGGTGCTCGAGAAGAAGACGCGGTTGAGATCGCCCGGTGCCAACGATGCAAGTCGCTCTGCGAGTGCCGCAGCCTTCTCGTGTGCGAGCCCCCAAAGCGGGAAGAAGTCGAGCTTCTTGATCTGGTCGTAGGCCGCCTGCGCGAGTTCCTCGCGACCATGGCCGATCTGTGTCGTGAACAGACCGCCGAGGCCGTCGATCAGTCTGCGGCCGTGGTCGTCGTAGAGATAGATGCCTTCACCACGGATGATCATCGGCACATCCCGCCGATTCTCTCCGTAGAAACTGCTGTGACGGGTGAACGAAAGCCACAGATTGTCGCGGGCTGCGGGGAACCAATCTTGGCCAGGCGAAGTAGGAGGCTCGTAAAGGGCACTCATCAGTTATCAACTGCTTCTGGTCAGGGTGCGAACAGTCTCGCAGGGTTCTTACAAATGCGGCAACGGAATCGCAGCCATTCGTCGTGCAGGCAGGAGCGTCCGTCGCATGCGGGTGTCCGGAGTGGCGCTTCCCGAATGTCGGTTCTATCGTCGCTCCACACCCCTTATGAGGAGGCGGCCGTGAGCAAGCGCGCCCTGCGCAATGTCATTGGTGGACGTTCGGTCGATGCGTCGACGTCAGCCACATCCGAACTCGTGAACCCCACTACTGGTGAAGTGTTCGCACACGCTCCGATCTCGGCGCAGGCCGATGTCGATGCTGCGTTCGAAGCTGCGGCCGCAGCATTCGAGGAGTGGCGCGAGACGACTCCCGGTGAACGGCAGAAGGCTGTCCTCGCGGCTGCGGACGTGTTGGAGAAGCACGCGGACGAACTCGTTGCGCTCGAGGCCGAGAACACCGGTAAGCCGATTTCGGTCACGACGTCGGAGGAGATTCCGCCGATGATCGATCAGATCCGCTTCTTCGCGGGTGCAGCGCGCGTTCTCGAAGGTCGTGCGACGGGTGAGTACATGCGCGGCATGACGTCATGGATCCGCCGTGAGCCCGTCGGTGTGATCGGCCAGGTCACGCCTTGGAACTACCCGATGATGATGGCCTGCTGGAAGTTCGTGCCGGCGATCGCCGCGGGCAACACCGTGGTGCTGAAGCCGTCGGACACCACGCCGGTGACGACCGTGCGTATGGCGGAACTGCTCGCCGATGTGTTCCCAGCAGGCGTGCTGAATGTGGTCACCGGTGATCGCGACACCGGTCGCATGGTCATCGAACACCATACGCCCGCGATGGTGTCCATCACCGGCTCGATCCGTGCCGGCATGGAGGTTGCGGGTTCCGCAGCTCGCGACGTGAAGCGAGTACACCTTGAGCTGGGCGGCAAGGCGCCGATCGTGATCTTCAACGATGCCGACGTGAATGCGGCCGCCGAATGGCTCGCGATCGCCGGCTACTTCAACGCCGGTCAGGACTGCACAGCGGCGACTCGCGTGCTCGTCCAGGACGGCGTCTACGACTCGTTCGTCGAGGCGATTGCGGAGCAGGCGCGCAACACCGCTACCACGCTCGACGGTGGCGTGAAGGGTGACGGCTTCGTCCCTCCGGTCAACAATCCGGCGCAGCTTGCGAAGGTGCTCGGATTCCTCGAGCGCACGCCGAAGCACGCGAAGATCGCAGCCGGCGGCAACCGTCAGGACGGCAAGGGCTTCTACATCGAACCGACGGTCGTTGCAGGGCTGCACCAGCAGGACGAGATGATCCAGGACGAAATCTTCGGACCGGTCATCACGGTGCAGAAGTTCTCGACGGAAGCCGAAGCACTGGCGATGGCCAACGGTGTCCGTTACGGGCTCGCATCGTCCGTCTGGACATCCAATTTCGGCACAGCGATGCGCATGTCCAAGCGGCTCGACTTCGGCACGGTGTGGATCAACACGCATATCCCGCTCGTGGCCGAGATGCCGCACGGCGGATTCAAGCATTCCGGCTACGGCAAGGACCTCAGCATGTACGGATTCGAGGACTACACGCGCATCAAGCACGTGATGGCAAACATCGACGCGTGATCGCGCGCCGCTGACCCACGAGTAACATTCCTACGACAAACTATGTACGGGGCGTTCTGAAGAGGAGACCATGAAACCGCTGCCGCAGGATCCACAAATCGCACAACTCGTTTCCATGATGTCACGTCGCCGCGTGCTGCAAGCGGGTGCGCTCGCCGGCGTCGGCGCGGTGGTCGCTGCATGCGGTGGAGGTATTGGCGGTGGTACCGCGTCGCCCTCGGCGACGACCGTCGAGGACTTGTCCGACACCGAGAAGTTCTTCAACTGGTCCACGTGGATCGACTACATCGATGTCGACGATGCGGGCAATCGCCCAACCTTGGACCGTTTCAAGAAGGAAACCGGTATCACGGTCAACTACACCGAGGACTACAACGACAACAACGAGTTCTATGCAAAGGTTCGCGCCCAGCTCGAAGCCGGGCAGTCCATCGAACGCGACCTCGTCACGCCGACGGACTGGATGTCAGCGATCTGGATCGCAAAGGGCTACGCAGCGAAACTGGACAAGGCGAACATCCCGAACATCGGCAACATCGGTGCCGCATGGCAGGGGGTCGGCGCGGATCCGGACCACACGTATTCGGTTCCGTGGCAGTCCGGATATGGCGGCCTCGGCTGGAACAAGAAGGCGCTGAAGCAGCTCACCGGCAAGACCGAACTCAAGAGCCTCGACGAACTCTGGGATCCGCGCCTGAAGGGTCGCGTCATCATCCTGTCGGAGCTCCGGGAGACCATGGGCTGCATGCTGCAGGCGATGGGCAAGGATGCAACCAACTTCACTGACACGGACTTCGAGAACGCCATCACCGAGTACCAGAAGCAGATCGACTCCGGTCAGATCCGAAGTGTCATGGGAAACGATTACAAGACGTCGATGGCATCCGGTGAAGTTGTGGCGGGCATCGCGTGGTCTGGAGACATGCTGAACGACCCCGAAACGTACGGGTTCGCGATCCCCGAGGCCGGCGGCACCATGTTCACCGACATGCTGCTGATTCCGGTGCTCGCTTCGCACAAGAAGAATGCGGAGCGCTGGATCAACTTCTACTACGACCCCGAGGTCGCCGCCACGGTCGCCGCGTACGTGAACTACATCACGCCGGTTGCAGGGGCGCAGGAAGCAATGCAGAAGATCGATCCGGCATTGGTCGACAACCAGGCGATCTTCCCCACGGATGCCACCCGAGCACGTGCGAAGGTCTTCATGACGCTCGATGATGACCAGCGCACGAAGTATGAGAGCCAGTTCGCCGCCCTCACAGGCGCATAACGGAAAGGGACCGCGTCGTGACGAACGGTCGCATTGAAGATCTCCACATCGTCCATGTGACCAAGAGTTTCGGCGCGTTCACCGCCGTGGACGACCTGTCACTCACGGTTCCAGCCGGCGGCTTCTTCGCCCTGCTCGGGCCGTCGGGTTGCGGCAAGACGACCACGCTTCGGATGGTGGCTGGGCTCGAGTCGCCCACCATGGGGCAGATCAAGCTCGGCGAACGGGACATCACCACCAGCCGTCCGTACCAGCGCTCGATCAACACGGTGTTCCAGTCCTATGCGCTGTTCCCGCACCTCGATATCTTCGAGAACGTCGCGTTCGGCCTGCGTCGCAAAGGAGTCAAGGGCGGCGACGTGGAACAGCGCGTAAACGACGTGCTGGCGCTCGTGGAACTCACTCCACTCGCGCGCCGTAAGCCCGCGCAGTTGTCAGGTGGCCAGCAGCAGCGAGTGGCTGTCGCGCGCGCATTGGTGAATCGTCCCGACGTGCTGTTGCTCGACGAGCCGCTTGGTGCGCTCGATCTCAAACTCCGTCGCCAGATGCAGATCGAGTTGAAGCGCATCCAGGCAGAAGTCGGCACCACGTTCGTGCATGTGACGCACGATCAGGAAGAGGCCATGACCATGGCCGACACCATTGCGGTCATGAATGCTGGTGTGATCGAGCAGATGGGTTCCCCGACCGAGATCTACGACCTTCCGAAGACGGCGTTTGTCGCGAATTTCCTCGGCCAGAGCAACATGGTGCAGGGCCGCATCACCGGCCGTGATGGCGACTTCCTCATCACCAGCGTTCCGGGTGGTGAAGTGCGCGTACCCGCAAGCCGCTCTGCCGATCAGACGGGCAACATCATCGTCGGTGTCCGTCCCGAGAAGCTGCGCATCGACTATGACAACCGTGGCGGGAACGTGAACCGCGTCCGCGGCAAGGTGCTCGACGTCTCGTACATGGGAGTCTCGACCTCGTACACGGTCGAGACGGCGTGGGACGCCGATCGGCCGGTTGTCTGCTTCGAGCAGAACGACGAAGGTGCACCGGAAATCGCGGTGGGTGACAACGTCGATCTCGTGTGGGAGTACGGATTCACCTTCGGATTGGACGGCGACGAGGACCTCGAGGCGGGCACC